>JAJRST010000351.1 GCA_024278645.1 bacterium
CCGCCGCTCGGCCTTGGCGGCACGCAGCGCATTGCCAAGTTTGTCAAATACCTGCCGCACTTTGGCTGGCGTCCAACCGTGGTCACGGTCAAGCCCATCGCATACTGGGCGCTGGACGAGTCGCTGCTGCGCGACGTCGCCGGCGCCAGGGTGGTGCGCACGGAATCGCTGGACCCGCAGCGGTTGATGATGCGCCTGGGAAAGGAGCGCTTGCCCGCTTCCGCCGGCTCAAACGGCGGTCTGTTTTCGATGATCAATCGAAAAATAATGCCATACGTGCTGACGCCGGACAGCAAAATTATGTGGCGCCCCTTTGCGCTCGCGGCGGTGAAACACCTCATAAAGGAGGAACGTTTCGACGCCCTGCTCACCACCTCGCCGCCGCATTCGGTGCATCTCATCGGCCGAACGATCGCCCGGCGCCATGGCCTGAAATGGCTGGCGGATTTTCGCGACGGTTGGGCCGGCAGCCATGTCGTGCACGAGCCGGGTCGGAGGCAGTTCGAGCGCAACCTGCGTTTGCAGCAAAAGGTAGTGCGTGCGGCGGACGCCGTGGTCGCCGTGTCGCCCGGCATTCGGGACTCTTTGCGCTTGCCGGCGGAATCGGAAAAATATCATCTTTTAACCAACGGTTTCGATCCGGATGATTTTCAAACCGAAAAGCGGGATAACGCGTTTTTCACGTTGGTTTACAGCGGCACGATCAACAAGTTCGCCGACCCCGAACCGTTCCTGGAGGCGCTGCGGCTTTTGCAGCAGAGGCGTCCCGGGCTGCACCAAAAGCTGCGCGTGCAATTTGTCGGCTATGACACGCTCGGTTTTTTCGCGGCAATGGTTCGCAGCCGCAACCTGGGCAACGTACAGATCGTCGGGCACAAAACGCATGCCGAGTCGGTGAATTATCTGGTCCATGCGGACGCTTTGCTGCTCATCGCCCGTGCGCGGGAAAGCGATACCTTTATCCCGGGTAAAACTTTTGAATATATCGGCGCGCAAAAACCGG
Organism: bacterium; assembly: GCA_024278645.1. Classification (GTDB taxonomy): domain Bacteria; phylum Zhuqueibacterota; class Zhuqueibacteria; order Residuimicrobiales; family Krinioviventaceae; genus JAJRST01. The sequence goes on from JAJRST010000351.1 coordinate 1,004, forward strand.
TTTTTGCCATAAGCAATAGTAAGCAAACCAACGACTTGCTTTCCAATTATCCTTTGGCGACGATTGTGGATTCGTTCCATCCCGAACACATCTTTAATCGTCTTGGGGAATTTTTAGCGCGCGATTGGCATTCCATAATTATCGATGCAAGCTTTATTCGGCAATTTAACCGTCGCGTGCAAACGGAACAGTTGGCAGGAATTTTAAACTCTATCACGCAAAGAAAATAATATGCAGCTAAAGTACGCCTCCCTTGTTGTTTTATTTTTAATCGCTCTTTTTCACTCGCCGTCTGTTGCAGACGACTACATCTGGCCGACGGACGCCAGCCGGTTGTTCAGCTCCTCCTTTGCCGAATCGCGCTCCGGACGCTTTCACGCCGGCGTGGACATCAAGACCCAGGGGATAACCGGCTTTCCGATCTTCGCCGTCCGCGATGGCTATGTATCCAGAATTAACGTATCGCCGTTTGGCTATGGCCGCGCCCTCTACCTGACCCTGGACACCGGCGAAATCGTCGTCTATGGCCACCTGGAACGATTCAATGATGAAATTGACGCCTATGTCAGAAACAAACAAAAGAGTGTCGGCAAATACAAAGTGGACTTTAATCTCAAAAGCACGCAGTTTCCGGTGGCCCAGGGCGATACGCTGGGATTCACCGGGCAGAGCGGCGTCGGCTACCCGCACCTGCATTTCGAAATGCGCAATGCGGCCTCTAACCCCATAAACCCGTTGTCAAAGGGGTATACCGTGGTCGACAATGTGGCGCCGCGCATCACCAAAGTGCTCATCCAGCCGTTGGATGCTCTTTCATCCGTCGATTATGATTTTCAGCCGAAAATATATTGGCCGCTGGCAAAGGGAAATCACACTTATGTCATTGACCGGGCGATTCAGGCCTCAGGGCGCATAGGCATCGGCGTATCCGCTTATGACCAGATGGACAATGTCGGCAACAGCTTTGGAACCTATTGCAACGAACTTTATGTTGACGGACAACTCGTTTTTTCCGCAAAGTACGATCGCTTTAGCTATGGACGGAACAATCATTTCAAGCTGGATCGAGACTGGCGGCAACTGGTTTTCGGGCGGGGAACGTTCTACAATCTTTTTGTCGATTTCGGCAACAAGCTGCCGTTTTACGGCGGCAGGGAGACGTATAGCGGCGTTATTGATTTCAAGGGCGACGCGCCGCTGGTTCTGGACAATGTGCAGCCGGATGAAATCGTCGAAATCCCTGCCGGCGTCTTGTCCGTTGACGGTACATTGCACACATTTGAAATCGTCGTGCGGGACTATTGGGGCAATGCCTCTCGCGTTCGCGGGCGACTGCACGTGGACGGCTCCCGGCTTGCCATCCGGGATCAGGAAAACTCGACCCTGGATTCCATTTACAACGCCAGCCGTTTTGCCGGCGGTCTGGCCCTGGAGGATGGGGAAAATGATCCCCCGGAAAAAGCAATCGAACTCAAGACGAAATTTTTCGACCGCTACATTCGCATCACTTTGGCTTCCAGCGAACCGCTGCAGGACGCTCCACAGGTGACGGGTTGGCTGTGCTCCGGTAAAAAATACCGCATGCCGCTGATCAAAAAATCCGCCTATTCCTATGTCGGCGCCTGGCCGCTTTCCGGCTGCGATATCGGGCCGCTGCCGTTGACCGTCCTGGCCGTAACCCAGGCCGGCGACACCCTTTTGCAAAACGAGTGGATCGAATTCACGACCGTGGCGCGCGGACAGGCCAAAACCGTCATGTCCGTCGACAGCCTGTGCCGCCTCGATTTTAAGAGGAATACTCTTTTCAAGGACCTCTTTGTGCGCATCGATACGCTGGCGCGGCCGGTGAACGGCTACGACGTCGTCGGTCGCTTTTATCGCATCCGGCCGGTGGATGTGCCGCTGAAAAAAAGCGTCACTTTGTCGCTGGCGTTTCCTGAAAATGATTCGCTGCCCGGCAAGCTGGGCGTTTATAGGAAAAGCGGCGGCAACATGCGCTACGTGGGCGCCAACATAAATTGGAATGAGCACAGCATTTCAGCGCGCACCTCCGGCCTGGGCACGTTTGCGCTTGTGCGCGACGTGGCGCCGCCGATTATCATGGCCCTGTCCCCGGGGAATTTATCCCGCACGACCAATCCCCAGCCGAGATTGCGGGCGGTGTTCAAGGACAAGCTTTCCGGCATCGGCGGCGAGGAGAGTCGAGTGCTCAAGCTGGACGGTGAAAAGGTGATCGCCGAGTATGACCCGGAAGCGCTGGTGCTCTTTTATACGCCTGAAGAGCCGCTGGCCAAAGGCGAACATACCGTGGAAATCGTGCTGATCGACAGAAGCGGAAACAGGGCGCAAAAAAAGCATGTTTTTTACATTGATTGATTATGATTCCCCTGCGAGATGAAAATCCCAGTCGGCTTTTTCCATTTTTTACAATGACGCTTGTCGCCGTCAACGTCGCCGTGTTCATTTACCAGATGACGCTGCCGCAAGACGCACATTTAAAGTTTTTATACGCCTACGGCGCCGTGCCTGATGTCATCGTTCGGGGGCAGAACCTGCGCGCTGTCTTTACTTCCATGTTTTTACATGGCGGCCTCATGCATCTGCTCGGCAATATGCTGTACCTGTGGATATTCGGCGACAACATTGAAAGCATCTGCGGCCATTTCCGCTTCCTGGTTTTTTACCTGTTGTGCGGCGTTATCGCCTTTTTCTCCCATTTCATTTTCGATCCTTTTTCCCAGGCTCCGATGATCGGCGCCAGCGGCGCCATATCGGGAATTTTGGGCGCTTATGCGCTGCGATTCCCAAGAGCGACGGTGCATGTTCTGATTCCACTGTTTCCCATTGTCTGGCTGTGGCGCGTCATCCCGGTTCCGGCGGCGCTCGCCCTGGGATTTTGGTTTCTCATGCAGCTCTTTAACGCCTTTGTCGCCGGTGGCGGCGGCGGCGTCGCCTGGCTGGCGCACATTGGCGGCGTTGTCGCCGGCATGGTGCTCATTAAGAAATTCGAAGGCAAGCGCTACAAGGTTTATTATTGAGATGAAAAAAAGTTAAAGTTGTAAGAATGTAGCCGTCGTGAATTTGTTATTTGTTTGTCATTTGGTGCTTGAAATTTATTTGTCAAGTTATCGAAAAAGAAAAACCCTGACGAGCGTGGACGCCCGCCAGGTTTTTTTGTTTACTGCATCAACGTCATTTTTTTGGTTTCGGTGAACGAGCCGGCTTTGATGCGATAGAGATAAACGCCGGTGGTCAC
>JAJRST010000352.1 GCA_024278645.1 bacterium
CTGGGCGCATTGGGCGCCGTCGCCGCCTATTTTTCAGGAAAACAAGCGGCGGATATCGTGGCCTTTCCCCCGCCCTCGTATGCGGTCATCAGCAAGCATGCCGACCTGGCGCTTTATACAACGCTGTTTTTCGGCATTTATGCGCTGGTACGGTTGTTATTATTCTGGAAGAAATGGGATACAAAGCGACTGGCGGTTGGCCTTTGGTTGTTGTTGCCGCCATCGGTTACGGCCTAGTGCAGCAAACCGCGGAACTGGGCGGTATGTTGGTTTTCAAATAGGGCGTCGGCACGCTAACGGCTAAAACGGATTCGGTCGCCACGGCGGCAAAAGCCAAAGCGCCCGGCATCGTCATCGCCGACAACGGATCGTGGGCATGGCGCGGAGACGTCGATTTGTTCAAACAATTCAAGCCTTTACAGGGACAGATGAATAATCTTCGGATCGAAGCATCGGCGAACGAAAGTGCACTGACGATCAGTGTACTCTCATCGGAACAATACCTGCTGACCTTCGGTCCGCAACTGGCAAATGTTCAACTTGTCGCCAAAGTAAAACTGGATAATTTTGACGGCCGCTTTTCACTGGTGCATCATGTAAAGGATCCGGCCACCTACGGCTTTCTGGCTATTCAAGCCAACCAGGCCCAGCTTGGGCGGATGATAGACGGCAAGGTTCGTTCATTTGATACGGGAAAAATTACGCCGCAAGGATGGACGACGTTAAAAGCCGTCAGCAGCACCGGTCACTATCGCGGCTATGTCAACGACAAACTTGTTGTGCACGGGCATGCAAAGGATTTGCCGCCCGGAACCACGGGCTTTGCCTTTTCGGGCGTCGGCAGCATTCAGATTGCCAACATCGAGGTTATCTCCCTGGACGAGGGCCCGATGATGAATATGGAGCAAATGGACATGTCGCAGCAAGAGTCGGGAGAAATGCATTCGCATTAAATTCAAAAAAAATTGATATTATTTGCTCACAGGCAGGTAATTATTGCATTTGAATATTTGAAAAAACATTTTGTAAATTGAAGGAGAATAATCATGATGAACGGAATGGGCTGGGGCGGCTTGTGGTTCGGCTCCCTGTTTTGGCTGGTGATCCTCGGACTGGTTGTCTGGGCGGTCATCTCCATTGCCAAAAAGAACAGCGAGCAGTACCAATCAGGCGGCATCTCCGGCAAAGAAAGCGCATTGGATATTTTAAAAAAGCGCTACGCCGGCGGCGAAATCACCAAGGAAGAATTCGAGCAGATGAAAAGGGATTTGCAGTAAAGGAGCGATGACGATGCACAAAACAAAATTGACACGACGGAAATTCCTGTACTCGGGCGCTGTCGGCTCGGCGGCCCTGTTGGGCGGCTCTTCCCTGCTCTTCACAACTCGATGCGATGGCGGCGAACAGCCCCCCGGCGGCGGTAATTTTTCGGCGGATGTCGAGATTGAACTGACGGCGGCGCCGGACGAGCTGTCCATCCTGCCCGGCAAAAAGACGCGCGTGTGGCGCTACCGGGCGCAGGTGCTCAGCGGCCCCCAGGAGGCGGTGCAGAATCTCGACGACATCTACCTGGGCCCGATCTTTCGTTTGCAGCGCGGCCAAAAGGTGCGCGTCTATTTCAAGAACGAGATCCCGGACAAATCCATTGTGCACTGGCACGGCTTGCACGTGCCGGAAGAGGCCGACGGCCACCCGCGCTTTGTGATTAAAAAAGGCCAGACCTATATTTACGAGTTCGAGGTAAAGAACCGGGCGGCCACTTATTGGTTCCATCCGCATCCGCACGGGCGCACCGGGCCGCAGGTCTACAACGGGCTGGCCGGTCTGTTCCTGGTCAGCGACGCCGAAGAGCGCGCACTCGATCTGCCTTACGGCGAATACGACGTGCCCGTCGTCATTCAGGATCGCACTTTTGACCGCGACAATCAGTTGGTCTACCTGGAGAACCGCATGCAGCGCATGACCGGTTTTCTGGGCGAGCGCATTCTCATCAACGGCAAGCCGGACGCCGAACTTTCCGTGGCCACGCGCGTCTACCGTTTTCGTCTGCTCAACGGCTCCAATTCCCGCATCTACAAACTGGCCTGGAGCGACGGCACGCCGCTGACAGCCATCGGCACGGACGGCGGCCTGCTGGAGACGCCGGTGCAAAAAGACTATATCATTCTCGGCCCGGCCGAGCGTGTGGATTTATGGGTGGATTTCTCCAACCGCAGCGTCGGCGACGTTTTGACGCTCAAGAGTCTCGCCTTTTCCGGCGCCAACACCGGCGGTATGATGGGCGGCGGCATGATGGGCATGGGCCGCAACCGCCGCGACGCCGACATTCCCGCCAACGGCGACGAGCTGACGCTGCTGCGCGTCCGCGTCGACCGCAAGGAACAGGAAACGCGGCAACTGCCGCAGCAGCTTTCGCGCATCGAGCGTTTTGATTTGAGCGACGCCGTCAATCGCGACGATCCGCGCACCTTCCGCTTCACCATGCAGGGCATGAAGCCCGTCATCAATGGCCGCAGCTTTCAGATGACCAAGGTGGCAAAAGACGAGATCGTCAA
>JAJRST010000353.1 GCA_024278645.1 bacterium
AATGCTCCGGCAGTTCGACGACCATTTTCATACCCACGGCCCAGTCCTTGCGCTCGTTTCCGTCAGGCAGGCCGAAATGTTCGTCAAGCTGCTGCCCCACATAACCGACGGGACCGTCGCCGACCACGGTCAGGTCGGCGTTGATGTCCATGCCCGGCATGTACGCCGCATCCGGGTTTCCTTTTTTATCCACGCCCTGGTCGGCGAGGCGGATGCCCTTAACCCTGTCGCCTTCAACCAGCGGCTCGTTCACCGGCGTGCCCGGCCACAGCTGCACCATGCCGCTTCCCATGAGCTGCGCGCCGACCCACTGGTTGAACTGGCCGATGGAAAAGATCATGCCGCCGTGCTTGTTCATCGGCCCCGGAACAAAGGGCGACTCGATGGCGTGGTTTTTGGAAAATATTTTCAAGAGGCCGTCGATGAACTTGTGAAATCCCGTTCTTCGGCTGGCGCCGATCGGGTCGAGCAAATAGACCAGTTTCTCTTTTTTGATGTCTTCAGCCATGGGAATGTCCGCCGGCTTTAGATCGGGAAAGCTCTCGCGGATGGCTTTGGCCTTGGTGACCACGCCGGAAACGCCAAAACTGATGTCGTCGGCGCGCTCGTAGCAAAGTATCTGCAGCGGCATGCCGGGCGTCTTTTGACTTTCCAGTTTGATCGACCCGTCTTCACTCATCAGTTCGCGCGACACCGTTGTGAGAAAGGCGGCTGTCGCCGGGCCGAATCCCACGCAGGCAATATCCACATCCATGGCTTGTCGTTGGTCGTCCATATTGTCTTCTCTCTACACTTCTCTGTATATCTGTATGATTATGCGATACACGGAACAAGGGGCTGAAGCCCCGTGTTCCTATAGCGGGTAATCCAGCGCTTCGGGAATCATCACTTGCGTCAACGCACGGCCGGCGCGATCCTTGGCGTGACCGACGCCGGCGAGTTTTCTTTCCGCTTCCGTCTTGAGCGCGATGAATTCGGCGTCGTCGCGGCCAGCCACGTCATAGCCGAAAAACAGCTCGGAGCACAGCCGCGCCGCTTCGCCCACGGCCCTCGCCGCCTGGATGAGGCAAAGATCGGAAAAGAACGACACCGTGCCTTCAAGGCCCTCGGCGACAGCCGGGTTTTCCGGGCCTTTTTCAGCCAGTTCGACAACGTCGAGAATCTGCTGGTAGGACGCCGCCAGCCAGGAAAAGGCGTCGGCCATGGGAAAGGTGACGCCCTGGCGGGCGCTGCCCCACAGTTTGGCGCCGTTGGCGTCCTTGTTGGCCTGTAAATATTGCAGCGTATGGCGCCACATCTCCATGCCCGCGGCCACGGCGGCGGCGCCGGTTCCCGGACGCGTTTCGGCGATTTCTTTCATTTTATCGATCCATGTCTCAAACCAGGCCTGAAAAACGGGCGTCGTCAACGTCACCGATAATTGCCGTCTCTGCACCGCCTCCGGCCCTTCATAAGTCGCTTCAAGCTGTGCGTCCATCCATTTCTGACCGAGAAAGCCGGGGCAGTCTTCGGTAATGCCATAGCCGCCCATCAAACTGACCGCTTCGCGCATGACATTGGCGCCCTGCCCGGTGCACCAGAGTTTTACCGCCGGACACAGCACATTGGCCAGGCCGTCGACGGCGATATATTTGACCAGGGGGTCGCCGTCCAGTTCGGCAAAGCGTTCGCCGGCGGTCTCGCCGTTGGCTTTTAACTGCACATACTCGATGGCGTCTTTTTCCCGCGCTTTCAACGCCCTGAACTCAGCGCGTCCACCGCGGATGCCCTGCTCTTCACAGACGCGGAATTTCTCCTCCTCCAGCGGCGCCAGTTCGTCGAACACCCGTGTGCCCTCAAAACCAAAAGAGGCCGACGCTTCGCCCATGGCCCATATCGCGGCGGTGCGCTGCAAAGCATCCTCTTTTTGTTGAATGCCCAGTTCATAGCGCGGCGAGCCGGGCTCCAGGTTGCCGCCTCGGAAACGACCGCGCTGGTAGCGGATGATCGGTTCAATAGCCGACAGCAGCTTGGCCGCGGTCATCAAGCCGACGGTGACGCGCGTGCGTTTGAACACGGCGTCGATGACTTCACTGTGATTAAAATTGGGAACAATGACGCCGTCCTGAATGGTATAGCCACCGATGATACGGTGCGCCGGAACCTTGAGGTTGAGGACGGGGTCGCGCGTTGAGGACAGTTGATGCACAAGCTTCAGCGTCGGCGCGCCGCGATCAAACAGGCCCGGATCGTCTTCCTCGACGATGATCATGCAGGTCCCCTTGATGCGCTCGTCATCGCTGTCCACGGCGGCGCAGACGAAATTGGCAAAATCCATATTGGTGATAAATCGACCGCGTTTGTCCACTTGCAGAATCGGCTATTCGCCCTCGTTCCATTCGGCGACGCGCACCTTGCCGCCCAACATGCCGGTTTCCACGCCGACGTAGGGCAGCGGCTCGGTCAAACCAAAGGCGCCGCGCAGTATTTTGCGATCCTCGCCCGGCGTCGGCACGGCGCCGCTCATATAGTGCATTTTCTGCTCCGGCGTGCCGCGTTCGTGAATGGGTTCCAGGGCGAGGTTGCCGGCCAGGCTGCCGGTGGCGGCGCCGCCGTCCACCCACGAAAGTTCGAACGCGGCGATGGCCAGGGCCAGGTTTTTCGGGCCGGCTATGTAGCCCCCATGTTCCGGCTCCATAAAAAGGGAAGTGATGCCGGATTCGTCAAACGCTTTTAATAAATTCTTTTTTTCTTCCGTCCATTCGTGCGAGTTGCGTGCGCCATTGGCCACGGCCTGCGCCACCGGCCCTCGCGCCACGCCGCGAGCGGATTGCACCAACATTTGTAAATCAAATCGATCGGAATAGCGCCACATGATGGCCCGAATATCATCGCCGGGCAGAGTACGCAATGTTTCCATAGAGTATCCTCTCAAAGACATTAGAATTTCGCTTTAGCTCTAGATAGAAAAAGTTTGATGATCAGGCGGCAGCGCTGTTTCTGCTGAAGTTCGTTCACCAAACAGACTACAAATATAGGAGGTTATCGATAAAATAACAAGAGAATATTTAGTTCTTGTGATATTTTGCAAAAAGCTGTAAATTTATAATCTTAAAAGGACGTTCAACTAACGACCGATAAGGAATTGAGCGCTGAGCCATCATTTTATATAAGGAAATCGGCCATGAGTGAAACAAGAAAAACGCCCTATAATGACAAAGATCTCGAATATTTCAAATCTTTGATATTGCAGAAAAAAGAGCAAGCCCAAAAAGAAATCGAAAAATTGCAGAGCCAGGTCGGAAACGACAATCGTGGCGAGCTGGACAATGATTCCGGGTATTCCTTTCATATCGCCGATTCCGCCTCCGTCGCCACCGGTCGGGAAAACATCTATATCATGATTGATCGTCAGCAAAAGCTTATCGGCTATCTCGATCGCGCGCTGCATCGTATTGAGAACAAAACTTACGGCGTCTGCCGCGTCACCGGGAAAAAAATCCCCAAAGAGCGGTTGGAAGCGATTCCGCACACGGAGCTGTCCATCGAGGGCAAAATGCAGGAACAGGCAAGGGGCCGCTGACAACCTCGCCTGGCGGCATGTTTGCATGACGAGGGTGCGAAAACGATCTCATGCGGCATGGCGGTGCGTACGGTTCGATTTTCCGATGATTTAGAGAATGGAAGCGGTTCACGAACGGTGGAACTTGCTGCGTGTGCAATCGTATGGTTGCTCAAAACGTGACTGGATTTATCGCAAAGGAGTAGCATCATGAGCAGGCGAAAAACGAACCTGTACATTGGCGGCGTCATTATTCTCATCGGCATCTTGTCTTTGCTTGCCAACACAAATGTTCTTTACGGAGTGGACGACCTGCTGGGCGGCCTTTTCTTGTTGATCGTCGCTTTTGTCTTTTTTAATATCTACAACGGAGATCGTTCAAAGTGGTGGCCCCTGTTGCCGGCGACGATCCTGGCCTTTCTCGGCATCGGCGTGTTGTTGCAAACCTTTTTACCCATTGACTCTGATATTCTCGGCGCCGCGTTTATGTTTGCCGTGTTTGCCGTTTTCGGTTACGTATATACGCGGGAACCCTCCCAATGGTGGGC
>JAJRST010000354.1 GCA_024278645.1 bacterium
CTCTATGTCCTCAATCCGAAAGAGGGAGAGGGCCACATCGTGATTGACGCGGCGCGGGATACAAGCCGCTTCATAACTCTCAAGGATGTGCCATATTCCGGCTATTTCAAATTCCAGGTAGAAGCCGGCTACTCGGCGACGGACGACGACGGCCAAAAGAGAGAAGAATACTATCTCGTGGTCGAGGGCCAAGACGGCGTCTATGTCGATTCTTTGATAAAGGATCAGCACGACGGGCCGCTAAGCGACGGCTCAAAGTATAAATGGGTCTGGAATACGCACGGCCAGCGTTTTTGGCTCGACGGTCCAAAAGTGATTCATCTGCAAAAAGGCGACAATACTATCTTTTTCCTCAAGGGAGATCAGCCCTACGCCAACAGCGTCGATTTTCGCAGCGTGCGCCTTGCGCCGCCGCCCTATATTGTGCCGGAGCCGGAATTTACGGCCAGTTATTCAAACACCATTGAGTATCTGCCGGTCGAAGAGGGCGTTTATATGCAGGAGGTTTTGTTCGCCGACGTCACCGAAGGCGGCGTCATGCAGGCGGCGCGTGGCGAGTCGGCCATGTCGTTGTTAAAATCCCTGGCAGGCGGAGAGGTCTTTCGGAGCGCCTATTTCGGCAATCTGCTTCACGGTCATACCTACAGCTACCAGGTCAAAGCTTACGACGTCTCAGGTGCGGTTGTGGCCTTTTCCGGAGTCACGAGATCCACGCAGGATGCCATGCCCCCCGGCCGTGTCACGCTTGACACGCTGATCGCCAAATGGAACAACGAGGTGCAGCTATATTGGTCGGGCGTCGAGGACGACGTCTCGGGCGTCAAAGAATACCAGGTTGTACGCGTTGAAAATGACGGCATGCAGACGACAAGCGTCATTGTCGCCGTCATCCCGGCGTCGCAGACGTGCGACGACGGACGCTATTGTTTTACGGATATTCTGCCGCAAGAGGCGGCGAACAAAGAGTACCGTTACCGCATCGACGCCGCCGACCTTGTCGGCAATAAAAGTTCGGGGCAAGAATCCGGCATTGTGACCATTACGCCCGTCCCCCTTTTATCATCGGCGCCGACGCCGACGGCGGACGGTTTTTTTCAGGGCGAGGACGTTGAAATAATCGCCGATATTTCATTTTTGACCTTTCCGGGGGCGCACAAAATAAAATTTCAGACGGCGCGCGACGACGCCAGGTTTTTCAACGGTCCTTCTCAATTGGGCGAAAATTTTGTTTTTTTTGAGAGCCCCTGGCTGAGCATCGACGCCGACGCCGATTCGGTCGCTTTCCCCTTTGATTTGTCGCACAATGGCGACATGCCCCTGGCGGCGGTCGATGGCCACCGCTACTATTTTCGCGCACAGTTGATGGATGCGCACAGCAATCTCAGCGAGTGGTCCTATACGCTGGCGCTGACGCCGGATTGCTTTGCGCCGAACGACGTCGCTTTTCTGGAAGCGCAGGCTGTAACTAACGAAGACCAGACCGAAGGTTGGGTGCAGCTTCGCTGGGGCGGCGCCAGGGATTACGTCAGCGGCCTAGACAGCTTTTTCGTGTATCGCAAACTCGAGGACTTGGATTCCGCTTTTACAAAAATTGCCGCCGTCACCGACACCACTTTCCAGGATTCGTTTCAGGTGATCAACTGGAACGGTGAAGTCGCCTATCGCGTCGGTTCTGTAGACAGGGTCGGCAATGAACGCGGCTGCGACGAGACCACCTTTGAAGCGACGGCGCACAGTCGTTCGGCGCCGGTGGTGCATTTGAGAGCTGTCGCCGGTCGTGATACGGTCATCGAAAATGTTCTGTATACGACGAGGTCATGGTTGTCTCTTGACGTCGATCTTGGCGCCGTCCACGAAACGCCGAAAATGATGATGCGAATTTATAAAAATGATTCGGATGAACCGGAGGAAAAAGAGCTGACCCGGTTTCCGCAGCAACCCGATCTATACATCGGTTCATTTGCCTCTGAGAATGAATTTGGCGATTACTGGCTGCAGGTGCGCGCCCTTTTTTTTGACAAGTCGTCTTCTTTGTGGACGCCCGTCGCCCTTGTAAAGTATGTGCAGCGGCTTCCCAGTGGAGGCAACCTTTTTGCAAAGTATGAGCCCGAAGAAATGGCGACCGGCAATTACCCGAATCCGTTCAATATGAGCACCCGCATCAATTATTTCCTCAGAGACGACGCTTATGTGAGAATTGATGTATACAATATTCAGGGCAGAAGAATCAGGACGCTCGTCAACGAGCATCAAACCGGAGGCAGACATGCCGTGATCTGGAATGGAGAAAATGCAGGGGGCGGCATCGTCTCCAGCGGCATCTATTATTATGTCGTGAGAACAGAGGATGGCATGGGCAAGAAGGAGAGCTTTACACAACAAATGCTTCTCATAAAATAAACTTTTTTCTTTTATTTCCCGTTTTACTTTAGCAAATTACAATTGTAGCGGCGGCTTCGCCGCTGCACTGCGGTCATGCGAAAGGCCATCGAACGCTTAAAAAGAACGAGAAAACATCAGATTATGAAAAAGACAGGCATCTGCAAGTTTGCATCATTGTTGATCTGGGGACTTTTTTTTACCGCCGCCACTAGTTTTGCTCGACCGGATTCAAAAGTCTTGGCAAAGAAAAAACAAATGATGCTGAGCGACATGCAAAAGTCGTTGGGCGTGGAAGAATTGGTGCAAATTGACGCCATCCCACCGGCAAAGTTTCTATCCGAACCCGTTTATACGGAAGGCGATACGAATATCGTCTATTGGAGGCGATTCCCGGAAGCCATCCAATTTACTTATAATGGCGATGATTACAATTTTTCTCCGGGCGACGGCGATATTTTCATAAGATATGGAGTGGACAGGCTCAAAGATACCACCAAGACGAGAACCATTACGGTGAGAGGGGATTTAATTTCTGCCGCCGTCTCCAATCGAATCGTGAATAACGAACAAGTGTGGGGGGATTCCATTTATTATGTGGGCGTGTTAATGTTCAAGAGCAGCGAAAGCGACCTCTTTTTTATTTCAAATTTGGACTCGAGCTTTCAATATATGATTCACACCATTCACGACTCCACAAAACCCGTGCTGGACGCTCTCTCTGTCCGGGCAAAGGAGGACGCTCTTCACAACGGCTGGTTCAACACCGGCGTGCTGGATTTTTCATATTACGGCCTGGATGATCCCGCCGGCCTCTATACGGCATGTTTAAAGCTGGAAAAAGAGGGCGACGTCGATGAATATTGTCAAACACTGCTCGATTCGATCGACGGCCGCACCGGACCCGGGAACCAAAGCGATACGTTGACGATTTCAACGTTGACGAGCGGCGTGTATCGCGTCTGGCTGCAAGCCTGCGACGCCGCCTATACGCCGGAGTCGCACGGCACGGGCGAGGGAGTGGAAGCCCTATGGCGGATCGAGGGGAATTGCGTCGACAATTTGGCAAAAACAGAGGTGCGCATCGATCTCGACGCCCCGTTCATCGATTTCAGCCTGGTGAAAAACCCGTACACCGACAGCAGTCTGACGGCGGAGGGAACCTTCCGGGCGCCGGTTATTCTTCAGGATTCCCTTTCCGGCGTGGACCGCTTCTCGATCAATTTGTCGGAAGATAGCGACATTCTGTTCATAAAGTCATTTGAGATCAGCGGGGCGGATGACAGCATGCTTGTGGATGTTGAAATCGGCGGCGTACCGGAAACCGGGCTTAATGAACGATTTTATTTAAAGGTGAGCGTTGCAGACCTCGCCGGCAACAATATTGAGGACTCGACGCTCATCACTGTCAATATCGATCCGGTGAAATTCACTTTTCATCTTTTCGATCCCTCTCCGCCCCCGGACTCGGCGCAGCCCGGCTTTACAAACGAAGCCGTCGTTATGTGGGCTTTTGATTCCACGCGTTTTGATGAAAAGGATGTCGATAAAGTCGTCTTTTACACGACGCCTCAAAGGAGCGACAGTGTGGTCTGGAATCCGGGGGTTCCCAAAATTCTCGATTTGCGCGACTTGTTCGGCGAACTCGTCAGCAATTCCCTATACACGGAGGCGGCTTCCGTGACGTTGAAAAACGGTCTACGCAGCGACGCCGATGACCTGCCGACGGCCTCGATCTATTTTGACGATACGCCGCCGGTCATCGATTCTTTCCGTATATGGGATGACCGGCCTTCGCCGCTTCCGGCTTCGCCGGGCTTTGCCAACTCTGACACCGTCTCTTTTCGGCTCGTCGTGACGGAGGCCGACAGCGTCGATTCGCTCGTCTTTAAAGGGGATACGCACGATACAACGATGTTCGCTTTTATCGACAGCGGCCGCGTGACCCTGACCTCCGGGGACGCGGTCTCAAAGAGGGTCCTCGCCGCCGTGCGGGATCGCGCCGGCAATCGGAGCGTCGACAAAGGGGCGGACATAAAACTGGTCAAGCAGGCGATCGAGGTGAATATTGTCCCCGACACTGTAGGCGTCTCCACAATCGACACCGTGGTCATCGTCCCCGTTAAAATCAGTTGCGACTATCCGCCGTTTTTGCGGCGCGTGTTTACGCGCAGCGATACATTGATCTTTGAAAAGCTCGATAAAGATGGCGAGTTTTGGATGGTTCCGTTGCCGGTGTTTTCCGACGGCTTTAATACAGTGAGCGTGTCCGATTCCTCAGGTTCGCTCAGCAACACGGATACGCTTTATTTCGATATCCAGACGCCGCCGACGATCTCGTTGACGTTGTACGATTATTCCGAATTCGGGGATTCAACGGCTGTCTTTGACTCGATGTATACGGACGAGTTGAACGAGACCGAAAAGATTGTCGCCGTGCTCAAACGGCTTCAAGGCGCCTGGATCGAAGTAAAAATTGCTTTTGACGGTCAGGATTTCGATGACGTCGCATGGCAAAAAGTGGATGCACATTCCTCCACCTTTGTTTACGAGACCAAGCTTTCCGACGAAAACCTTCGGGATTGTCAAATCTTCATGCAGGCCGTCGCCAGAAACAGGCTGGGCAAGGAAAGTCCGGTCGTTGTCGACGCCATTTTGCATGACGTCACGCCGCCGCAGCTCACCGATTTTACGGCGATAAGCAGCACCGGCGATATGCTCGCCATTCATTATGATGCGCAGGACGAGGGCGACTGCCGCAGCGGCGTCGCCGGCATCGTTGTGAGGGATTCCGTCGACGCCACGGGCGAGACAAAATGGATGTATTGGCCGGTCGGATACGGGGAAATTGTTCTCACCCCCATAGAGGCCGTCGGGTTGCATCATTTGCGGGAGTTCGTCGTCGATTCGGCGGACGTGGATCAGGGCGTCGGCGAGTTGAGTGGAAAGAGTCTGCAGGAGCTTGCCGAATTGTGGCGGCATGATCGGGGCGGCCTCCTCGGTCATCCGAGCAATGCGCTGGAAAAGATATTTAACTGGCAGCACGGACCTCATGCCGCCGGCGACATTGCCTATAACTACCCCAACCCGTTCAACCCGGAGAACGGCAGCGAAACGACGGCCTTCTACCTTCCCGTCGATCAGGATACACGCGTGGATTTGAGAATTTTCGATCTTTTCGGCCATCTTGTCCGGGAGCAGCCAGGGGTTCTATATAAGGTCGTCGCCGAAGCGGGTGCCAGCGCGCTGCAATGGAACGGCCGCAACGGCCGCAATGAACTCGTGGCCAGCGGCGCCTACCTCGCCATTATTACCTTGGCGAACGGTGAAACTCTGAAACCGATCAAGATCGGCGTGTTGAGAAAAAATTGATTCCAAGCTGAACAGACCAGGGAATTGAAATGCATAAATTAGAAAAAGCATCGTACGCCTTTATCATAATTTATCTCTGTCTGTTGACAGGGTTGAGCCCGGCCGGAGATTACTATGGCCAGCCGGGCGAGTTTCTGCGCTACAGTCCCAGCGCGCGCGCGCTGGCTATGGGCCGCGCCTATACTGCGCTCGGACAAGACGCCAATATCATCCATTGGAATCCCGGCGCCTTGGGGCCGTTGCAGCGCACCGGCCTCAGTTTTGTGGGCACGCAGGCCTCCATGTTCGGACAGTCCAATTACAGTTCGCTTTCCTTCGCGCTGCCGATGGAAATTTTTGACTCTCCGTTTTTTCGTCGTCTGCGCAACCTGACGCTGGGCGTGAGTTTTTTAAACCTGGTCTCCGAAATAAACGTCGCCGACCAATTCGGCCGCTTTGAGGGCACCACCCTGGGCAGTAGCCAGGGCGCATTCAGCCTCGACGCGGCTCTCAATAACAATCTCAAATACCTTTCTGATTTTTCTTTCGGCGCCGGCCTGGATTTGGTGTGGAACAATCTTTTCGGCTACAGTAAAAAGGCGGTGGGGTTCAATGTCGGCCTCTACTATCGCAATGAATCGGTGGATATGCTGAACTGGTTCGCTTTTGGTTTGGAGTTCAAGAACATCAACCAACCCAATATCGCCCTGGACGCCGGCGTCGACGAAAGCATACCGGTGAGCGGACGTGTGGGCGTCGCTTTCTTGCCGCCGTTTTGCAGCGCCTTGCCCGATTATGTGCGGCCTCTGGTGGTTTCCCTGGATTATGACCTTCTCTCCGTCGGCGGCGCTAAACGCGGGCTCTATGTGGGCATGGAGTACAATATTTCGCGGTTGAACGGCTATGTTCCTTTGCGTTTGCGCCTGGGGACGAATACGGTCGAATCTTCATTTACATTCGGCCTCAGTCTTGATCTGCCGTCGAGTTCTTTTATCAAAAAAGGCGTTCAATATCTGCCGACGCTGGACTATTCCTTTAATTTTTACAATGAGGATTATCTCGGCGACGTCAAGCAGGGCGCCGTCGGCTTTGCCTGGACGCCCAGGACGCCGGAGGATTGGTATGTCGAGGGAATGAAAATATTTCCTGCGGATATCTTGTCGCTGCGCAACAGCGAGAGAGAGCTGGACGAGGCGGGCGGTACATTGCGCCGCGTGTTTGACAACCCGCAACTGCTCTCCAATCCGAATTACGCCGCTTTCGGCTACAGTGCGCTTTTGCGCCTGGGCGATATCGAAATTGCCAAAAACTGGCTGGCCAACGATCGCCCCGCTTTGCTGGCTCACGCTTTCACACACTATCGCAAGACAAGCGATTGTATTTCTTATGACCATATTGAGATGAACGCCGATAATTCGCGTTCGTTGCTTTACCGCCTGCAGGCGGAAATCGAGGCCGGAAGGCCTACGGAGGATATTTTTAGTCAACCTTATGTGAACATGATCGAGGATGCCAATAGTGTTGAATTTTTACGCGGTTATTCGTATTTTCTTTCCGACGACATTGAGGAGGCGACGGCCGCATGGCGAAAATCGAACCTGCCGATTTCCGAATTTTATCTAGCCAAGGTTAATAAAGATACGTCAGCTTTAAAAGAGATTGCATTTTCGCAAAACACGCGAATCGACGAGAATATTTTGTTGCCATTGATCCCTGATTTCAACGTTGCGGACAATGCCTTGTACGAGTATGCGCAAATCACCGAATCTGAGCAATGGATGACGGCCATTCTAAAGATTTTCCCTCTTTCTGATTTGCGCGACGTGATCACCAAACGATTAAGAAAGGAAGACGAATAATGGGGAAAATATCTTATACCATCATTTTATTTGTTTTTGTACTCTCTTTTCAGGCGGTCTGGACGCAGCAGGCGGAACAGCCGGATATCGAGGTGAGCAAAGACAACGTTACTTTTGAAAAGATAGCGGCTCATAACTACAAATTGACTGTTCATTGGACCGAACTCCCCGGCTCTTATCGTTATCGGGTACGCTACAGCGATGGTATGTCGGAGATTAAGGAAGCGGAGGATCTGACCAACAATATATTGACCGATGACGATCCGACGACCATCGTGTTGTCGTTGCAGAGCAATGAATGCTTTTTGCAGGTGTTGGCCCTCGATGAAGCCAGCGCCACTATCGGCGAGAGCGGCATCTATCGCATCACCTTGAATGTTGAGGAGGGCGCCGGCCCTGATGGGCATTCGAGATTCTTCACGGCTTTCAAGGAATCGTTTGGCGAGATGGATCCTGTGGCCGGATTGGGTATTGTGGCGCTTATTGCTCTTCTTTTTGTTTATGGGACTTATATCACCATCTCATTGAACAGGGAGGTGAAAGAGCAGAATCCCGAAGAGAACGGCGCGCTGGCCGAGCGTGTTAGTGAATTCATAGACGAATGGAAAGACAATCTCGATGACAAGGAAAAGCTGGAGATTCTCTCCCAAAAGATCATCTCCTATAATGAGAATCACCGCTACGGTATTTTGGATGTCCTCGAAAAGGGGTTGAGAAATCATGTTAATAATTTTCATCGCGAGAACGTCTCCGAAGAGGTCGATCGCGATATGGAAAAGTCAATTTTTTACGAATTGGAAAATCTGAAACTGGGCAACTATAGTCCGCGGAAAAAGCATATCTCTCTCATTCGAATAAAGATGTTCGGCGAAACGGCGCCCATGCTCGGTCTTCTGGGAACCGTCTCCGGACTTATCGTCGCTTTTTATGATATCTTGGTGGCTTCCAAGAGCGGCGCCGATTATGAACGTCTTCTTTCTGAGCTCAGCTCGGGCATCTATTCGGCGATCGTAACCACCATCATCGGCCTCATCATAGGTATAATTCTTTTGTTTTTCCATCATGGCGTGGAAAATAATATTAAAAGGCTGCAAAACGCCTGGAATCAGGCTTATATAGATATTAGTAAAAGAATCAGCTAGAGCGATGTCACACAATTGAGGTAATGAATGTATCCCAATTATCAAAATGACACAGAGTCGGATGACGGGGCGATCAGTGCGCAATTGCCCTCGTTTGTCGACGTCGTTTTCATTTTGCTGATCTTTTTTCTCGTCCTTTCGATTGTCGGCTTTGGGCTGGTGGAAAAGGGCGATTATGCGAAAGATGTTTATACAAAAGAAGAGGATATCAGCAACTACCCGGCCGTGCCCAAGGCGTTGCACAAAGAATTCAATGATTATCTCACCCTGTCGCTGGAAAAAGATGCCGAGGGAGACGCGAGATACTATCTCTATTCGAATGCGCTGCACCTCGGCGTTGCTGTGCTTAATCCTGAAGATTACCAGAACCTTCGAGCTAAAATTGACGCCGATCAATCGGTGTTTATGACATCGGCGCCCCTGACGCCGTTGGATATCCTTGAATCGACGTGGGGTCCTTTTCCGGATGCGAACAGCATGCATCGCTCGCCGATCGTGCAAAAGGCCGTCGACAGCGCCTTGATCATCCAGGCGACCGAAGATTTCACATATCATGAAATTTTGCAGGTGATGCGACTTTTTCGCAAGTTCAACGTCGTTTATTTTGAAGTTATTGAGAATGGAGCAGGCCGGTGAGGAGCTTTGTATTTTTTCAAAATGTGAAGAACGGAAGGTCGGGTTTGCGCCTCACCTCCTTTATCGACGTCATTTTTATTCTGCTTTTATTTTTCATTGTCACCGCTTTGATCATGAAGCAGGCCGGCGGCCGACAGGGCGAAAAGGCTTATCTTGTAGTGCAAAATTCATTTTCGGATGTGAGCACGGTTCGAAGCTATTTGACCATTTTTGTGTATAAAAGCAACGGCCGCATCAAATATCGATTGATTCACAAAGGCGCCAAAACTGTCCCCACGGATTATCTCCGTCGGTTGATGGCGGAGAGCCGAAAGGAGTCTCCCGACCAGAGTGTGATTGTTTATACCACTCGGCTGATGCTGAGCAATCCGAACAGCCCGCTGTCAAGGGAAATGGATAGGCTGAATTCGGCAAACATCACTTATTATCTCGGCCTCTATGGCAAAATATTATCCGATCATGATCTGACTTGTGCTATTGTCGCGCAGCCGGATGTTCCTTTTTGGAATGTCATCCAGGTTTATTCTTTTGTAAAGTACTCCAAAAGGGAGGGCGGCCTTGGCGCTTCGAATGCCGTATTGCGCGAATTCAACGGCGATTTGCACGCTTTTCTTAATCAAATTTATTGGTAAACTATGAAAGCATCCTTCGTAATTTTTACTTTCTTGATTTTAGCGGTTGCTTCGGGCTGTAAGAAGGAGACGACTGTCAGCGTGGACCTCGTATCGCAAGAACAAAACCCCGACGGTTTTGTTGATAACTGGAGCCAAATAATTCTCATAGATCAGCCGCCGCCGGCGCCGTTTCGTTTCAAGGGCGGAGAACCTATCGACCTCGGCTGGGTCAATAAACCGGGCGGCGGCCGCGAGAACGCCGTCCATGTGCAATTCACCATTTCTATGGGGGTGGTCGGCGCCGTCAATTTTCTCCACGTGGGCAGCGCTTCCGGCATTTCCGCCGTCACATCGAAAATAGAAAAAGCGCTTAATTCCTGGCAGTTCAGCAACGTCGGCTTTGGCGCCCTTGAATTGAATCTCAATTTCGGTTCAAAAAAAGTATCCATCAATCTTGAGAATTTTTATCTACCAGA
>JAJRST010000023.1 GCA_024278645.1 bacterium
CACCCGCATGAACTATTACAGCTATAAATGGGATTTTCCATGGACGACCAGCAACGGCCTCGCCGACAATGATGTGTATATCGTCGCCCTGGACCTGAACACCGGCTTTTTATGGGCGGTGACGCAAAAGGGCGTCAGCTACCTGGAGCCGGCCTCGGAAATGTGGTACAACTCGTTTTACGATGAAATGGGCATGATCAATCAATACATTACATCGCTGGGCGTCGGCGATGACCGCCGGATATATGTCGTCACTTCCGACAATCGATGGTTTGTCTCGGATAATGTCTCCGCGGATTTTAGCGAGATAAATCAACCGTCGAGCGATGCTCACATTCGTTGGTACGGCGCCAAGGAGCAGCGCAGTCAATCGCTGCCCAATTTTTTTATGGACGGTGGATATTTATTCGATAACGATCAACAATACATCGATGACTTGCAGTTTCGCCGTTGGCAAATCACCACATGGATCAAGGACGACTGGAACAACCTGTGGCTGGGCACCTGGGGGCTTGGCGCCGGCCGCGGCGACCTGGTGACGCAGCGCCTGGAGATGCTTGATTTCGGCTTGTGGGACGAGACCGTGGACGCCATTGCACAGGACAGGGATTCCTACTGGCTCGGCGGCATGCAGGAACACAATGAACGCGCCGGCGTCACCGAGTGGCGCGGCCCGCTGCGCAAGCCGTTGTTTTACGAGCCTTATCTCATTTCCGGCTTTGCCAGCGACCAGGTGACGTCGATTACCGCCGACGCTCGAACCGTCTGGTTTGGCACGCTCGGCGGTCTTGTGCGTTTTGACAAAAGAAAAAATCTGTGGAAAACCTATACCATCGCCGACAGGCTGACCAATGATCGCGTACGCCGCGTCGTCATGGACGCCAATTACCTGTGGGCGGCGACGGAATCCGGCGTTTCCAGAATCCTGCTGGCCTCGGTCGGTACGGATTCCATGAAAATCGACCGGGTGCGATTTCCAAGCCACAAAATTGTCCGGGTGTACGACCTGGCGCAACAGGACAATCTTTTATGGATGGCCACTGAATTCGGCGTTTTCGTTTATAACAAGATCAACGGCGACGGCGGCTACTATAACGGCCTGGAAGAGACCATTGTCGGCCGGCCGACCTTTGCCATTTCGGCATGGGGAGACGAAATCTGGTTCGGCACGGATGAGGGGGTGAGCGGATTCAACGCCGTGACCAACGAATGGCTGGAAGCGCCGGCCAAAAACTACCCGGTCAGGGACGGCGTCAATCGTATCCTGGCTTCCGCCCGGGCCGTGTGGGTGGCCACCAATGACGGCGTCCTCAAATACGACAGGGAAATGCAGCGCTGGGTGCGCTTTACATTTGAGGATGGTTTGGCCGATGATCGCGTCTACTCCATGCAACTGGATGGCGATTACATTTATTTCGGCACCGCCCGCGGTCTGACGCGGTTTTACTGGAATTCTCCCTATCGAAATGATTGATGTTCTTTGAAATGACCTACGATCAAGCAATAACTTTTCTGGATGGTCGAATCGGCGCCGGCTGGAAGTTGGGGCTGGACAGCATTCGGCGGTTTCTCGCCGAGATTGGCGATCCACATCAAAAAATAAAGTGCGTTCATATCGCCGGCACCAACGGCAAGGGTTCGACGGCGGCCATGCTGGAAGCGATTTTTCGCAGCGCCGGATATCGAACAGGGTTGTACACATCGCCGCATCTGCTCGATGTGAGGGAGCGGATGCAGGTGAACCGAACGCCCATACCGCGCGACGATTTCGCCCGGTTGATGCTTCGGCTGGCGCCCCATGTGGAAAAATATGGGGCCACCTATTTTGAGACGGTGACAGCGCTTGCTTTTTTATATTTTGCCGAGTCGAACCTCGATCTGTTGTTTCTGGAAGTCGGACTCGGCGGCCGCCTGGATGCCACAAACGTCGTCGTCCCGGCGCTTTCCATCATCACAAATATTGATTATGACCATACGAAACACCTGGGCGATACGATTGCAAAAATTGCCGGCGAAAAAGCCGGCATTGTCAAGCCGCGCATCCCTTGCCTGATAGGCGATCTTCCGAAAGAGGCGCAGGCCGTCGTCACGGCGGTCTGCCAAAGTGAGGACGCGACCCTGTTCAGGGCGTCGGATCTGTATAAATTGTCCTTGAAGAACGAGGCGTCCGGCAAAACCTTTTTTCAGTCGACAGGAGGAAGGTTTGCCGGTGAAGCGGTGTTGGGGATGAACGGCGTGCATCAATTGTCCAATGCCGGCGTGGCCATGGCGGCGAGTGATCTGTTGTCGCGCATGGGGTGCTCGGTCGAACGAAAACATGTTAAAGAGGGATTGGCGAATGTTCACTGGCCCGGTCGATTTCAGATTATTGACCGCCGGCCCCAAGTGGTGCTGGATGTTGCACACAATCCGGCTTCTGTCGGCGCCTTTGTGCGTTCGTTACGGAAACTTTTTCCGGCAAGGGAGCTTTATTTTATCATCGGTTTGATGCAGGACAAGGATACAGGTCAAATTGTCAGCCAAATTGCCGAGGTTGCAACGGCGGTGCAGCCTGTCGCCCCGGATTCGGCCAGGGCGTTGTCGGCACACGATTTGCACCGCAAGTTTGCTCGTTATGATATCAAGCTTTACCAGGCTCGATCCGTAGCCGCCGGGGTGGCGAATGTGTTGCGTAATTGCGGTGATAACGCGGTTGTTTGTATCACAGGTTCTCACTATATTGTCGGAGATGCGTTGCAAGTGATAAAAGGCTTGACAAAGTAGCTATTTTTCGTTACTTTTGTCATATCTTCATCACCTCAAATGCATAGCACCCCGTTTCATTCTCCAAACAGTAAAGTTGATTTTTGCCTGCATGATGAAACGTTTTCGAATTCTAATGAACGGGTGATTTAGTGGCGCAAGTCAAACTACGACGTGTTTCCAAAATATATGACAATTCCGTCGTAGCCGTAAAATCTGCTGATATTGGAATTCAGGATAAAGAATTTATCGTCCTGGTCGGGCCTTCCGGGTGCGGCAAGTCCACGCTTTTGCGGATGATTGCCGGTCTGGAGGATATAACCTCCGGGGAGTTATATATCGACGGCGTCTTTGTCAACGATATGCCGCCCAAAGATCGAGATATTGCCATGGTGTTCCAGAATTACGCGCTATATCCGCACATGAGCGTATTTGACAATATGGCATTCGGGTTGAAGCTGCGCAAATTTCCCAGGAGCGAAATTGAAAAACGTGTATATGAAGCGGCGGAGATACTCGACATTAGACGCTTGCTGGACCGCAAGCCAAAAGCGTTGTCCGGGGGACAGCGGCAGCGCGTCGCTGTCGGCAGGGCGATTGTTCGCAAGCCAAAGGTTTTCCTTTTCGACGAACCTTTATCCAACCTGGACGCCAAACTGCGCGTGCAGATGCGCACCGAGATTTCAAAATTGCATTCGCACCTGGAATCGACGATGATTTACGTCACCCATGACCAAGTCGAAGCCATGACCATGGGAGATCGCATCGTCGTGTTGCGCGATGGCGAGATACAACAAATCGATTCGCCTTTGAATTTGTACAACAACCCGGAAAACATGTTCGTCGCCGGTTTTATTGGAAGCCCTTCGATGAACTTTATCGAGGGCGAGATTGTGAAAAGCGACAAGCTGCTCTTTAAAAATAACAACGTGGTATTGAATATCGCAGAGGCGGCTCTTAAAAAGCTTGCCCCGTATGTAAATTCTCGAGTTGTTCTGGGAATTCGTCCGGAACACATCCGCTGTTTGCCCGGCGGCAGTTCCGATTCGGCGGCAGGCGCCGTTCGAGCGCGAGTCGAGGTGGTTGAACCCATGGGGAATGAAATGTTTTTGTACGCTCGTGTGGGTCAAAATCCTGTTGTTGCACGGGTGGCCCCGCTAGAACACTTGCAAGCAGGCCGGAATTGCACGCTTGCCCTGGAAATGAATAGAGCGCACTTTTTTGACAAGCAAAATCAAAAGAAAATAGTATAGAACAAAAAATTAACCAGTTTACAACATTGATTACATTACAATGGAAAGTCCTTTGTCGTTATGTCAGGACTCAGCAAAAAAAAGCAACTGATTCACCTGCCGAAATTTTATCCTGTTTGATAATACAAAGTTTTTCGCGATGACAAGGCAAGGCGCCCTTGTTTTGTGAACCTGTTTTTGTTTATACTGATGAAAGTCATAAAACCACAATACTAAATGAGGATCGCAATGGATATTGCAGAACTGAAAACCAAAAAAATAGCCGAACTCGCCAAATTAGCGCAAGAGATCGGCGTGAGCGGAGTAACCGGAATTAAAAAATCCGAGCTGATATTCCGCATCATTGAAAAACAAACCGAGAAAGAGGGGCTGATATTCGCAGAGGGCGTTTTGGAAGTTTTGCCGGACGGCTATGGCTTTCTCCGTTCTCCGGATTATAATTATCTTCCGGGCCCGGACGACATTTACGTCTCTCCTTCGCAGATCAAAAGATTCGGCATGCGCACCGGCGATACGGTTTCCGGACAAATTCGACCGCAAAAGGATAACGAGCGTTTTTTCGCCATGCTCAAGGTCGAAGCCATCAATTACGAGAATCCCGAAGAGGCGAAAACCAAAATCCTGTTCGACAATTTGACGCCGCTTTATCCGGACGAGCGCATCCACCTGGAAACGTCCAGCGGCAACCTCTCCATGCGAATTATGGATTTGCTCACCCCCATCGGCAAGGGACAGCGCGGCCTGATCGTGGCGCAGCCCAAAACCGGCAAGACGACGCTGCTGCAGCAAATCGCCAACAGCGTCACCACCAACCACCCGGAAGTCAAGATGATTGTGCTGCTCATTGACGAACGTCCCGAGGAAGTGACGGATATGCAGCGTTCTGTCAAGGCCG
Organism: bacterium; assembly: GCA_024278645.1. Lineage (GTDB taxonomy): Bacteria > Zhuqueibacterota > Zhuqueibacteria > Residuimicrobiales > Krinioviventaceae > JAJRST01. Next base: position 4,891 of record JAJRST010000023.1, read on the forward strand.
AAGTCATCAGCTCGACATTTGACGAGCCGGCCGAGCGTCATGTGCAAGTGGCCGATATGGTGCTGGAGAAAAGCAAGCGCCTGGTGGAATACGGCCAGGATGTGGTCATTCTTCTGGATTCCATCACTCGCCTGGCGCGCGCGCACAACGCCGTCGTGCCGCACTCCGGAAAAATTCTTTCCGGCGGCGTGGACGCCAATGCGCTGCATCGCCCGAAACGCTTTTTCGGCGCCGCACGAAACATCGAAGAAGGCGGCAGTCTGACGATTATCGCCACGGCACTCATCGACACCGGCTCGCGAATGGACGAAGTCATTTTCGAAGAATTCAAGGGCACCGGCAACATGGAGCTTGTTCTCGATCGTCGTCTGTCGGATCGTCGCATCTTCCCATCCATTGACGTCAACCGTTCCGGCACGCGCAAGGAAGAGCTGCTTCTCGATCCCAAGGAACTCAATCGCGTATGGATTTTGCGCAAACTGCTGTCCGAGTTGTCGCCCGTCGAAGCGATGGAATTCCTCATCGGCAAAATGCACGGCACAAAATCGAACAAGTCATTTCTTGCTTCAATGAGTGTGTAAAATTCCTTGCATTACCAATGATTTTTCATTATATTAAGTGCTTTTGAATTGAAGGATATTATCTTTTCTCTCTTAAGGAGGCTTGTGTTGAAAGAAGGAATTCATCCTGAATATAAACTCGGCACTGTTCGATGTGCGTGTGGGAATGAATTTCAAACCCATTCCACAGTGGGCGATATTACCGTTGAAATTTGTTCTCAATGCCATCCTTTTTTTACGGGTAAGCAGAAGCTTATCGATACGGCTGGACGCGTTGATAAATTCCGCAGAAAATACGGGGATTATAACGCTTCAGCGAAAAAGTAGTCAGAGTTTACGACAAAGTTTGAACGGAATGATCTCCGCAAGGAATGTCATTCCGTTTTTTTGTATAAAGACAGAAAGAACGAGGTGCTGTGAGTACTGAAAAGAAATTAATGGTCGGCGGCCAGGCCGTCATGGAAGGCGTGCTTATGCGCAGCCCGGACAGCTATGCCGTGGCGGTTCGCCGGCCGAACGGCGATATTGTGGTCAAAAAAGAGCCGTTTCAGACGGTGACGAAGCGTTTCAAATTTCTCGGCCTGCCCGTTTTGCGCGGCGGCGTCATCCTCATCGAAGCGCTCATTCTCGGCGTGAAGGCGCTGTCCTTTTCCGGCGACATCGCCATGGAAGAAGAAAATAAAAAGAACGGCAAGGATGCATCGCAAAAAAGCGCCTGGGAAAAAGTCTGGATGGCCCTCACGGTCGTCTTTTCTTTTGCACTCGGTCTGGCGCTGTTTTTTTATGTGCCGCTGCTGCTGACCGATCTTTTCCGCTTTGAATCCAGCGTTGTCTTTAATCTTGTCGACGGCGCTTTTCGCCTGATCTTTTTTCTGGCTTATATCTATCTCATCTCTTTGTGGAAGGAGATTCGGCGCGTCTTTGAATATCATGGCGCCGAGCACAAAAGCGTTTTTGCTTTTGAGGGCAAAAAGGATCTGGTCATCGAGCAGGCGCGGCCTTTTACAACGCTGCACCCGCGCTGCGGCACCAGCTTTTTACTCATCGTCATGTTGGTCAGCATCCTGGTGTTCATGTTTCTGGGCAAGCCGGACACAATCGCCGACCGGCTCATTCGCCTCGCTTTTGTGCCGCTGATCGGAGGCATCTCCTACGAGTTTATTCGCTTGTCGGAAAAAGCCTCGAAAAATCCAATTTTCCGGCTGTTTGTTCTCCCCGGCTTGTGGCTGCAGAAAATCACCACAAAAGAGCCGGACGACTCGCAGCTCGAAGTCGCCCTGGTGGCTCTGCGCTGCGCCCTGGATATGAATCCCCAGGTCGGCGATTCGAAAATCGAAATGTTGACATAACGCTTGCTATTAAGGTGCGATTGTGTTAGAAAAACTTGAAAATGTAGAAAATCGTTACAAAGAAGTGGAGCAAAAGCTTAGCGATCCCGATATCATCAAAAAGCAAAACCTGTATCGGGAGCTGGCCAAGGAAGAGGCCGAGCTGTCCAAGGTTGTCGCCGTTTACCGAAAGTATAAAAAGGTTTTGACCGACATTGACGGCGCCACGCAGATGCTGGAAGAAGACGATGTGGATATGAAAGAGATGGCGCAGGCCGAGCTTGACGAGCTGCGGCAGGAAAAAGAGCGCCTCGAGGAAGAAATCAAGATGTTGTTGATCCCCAAGGACCCCCAGGATTCCCGCAACGCCATTGTCGAAATTCGAGCCGGTACGGGCGGCGACGAGGCCGGCTTGTTTGCCGGCGATCTCTTTCGCATGTATAAATATTTTGCCGAAAAGCACGGCTGGAAGATTGAAATCATGTCCTCCAACCCGCAGGGCATCGGCGGCTTTCGCGAAGTAATTTTCAGCATGAACGGCCAGGACGTTTACGGTACGATGAAGTATGAGGCGGGCGTGCATCGGGTGCAACGCGTACCCTCCACCGAAGCCAGCGGCAGAATTCATACCTCCGCCGCTTCCGTGGCCGTGCTGCCCGAGGCGGAAGAGGTCGATATAAAGATCGATCCGAACGACTTGCGCATCGACGTCTATCGCTCATCCGGTCCGGGAGGACAAAGCGTCAATACCACCGATTCGGCCGTACGCGTCACTCACGTTCCCACCGGCCTGGTCGTCACCTGTCAGGATGAAAAATCGCAGCACAAGAACCGCGCCAAGGCGTTAAAGGTGCTGCGCTCGCGCCTCTACGAACAGGCGTTGCAGGAGGAGCAGGCAAAGCTGTCCGCCGAAAGGCGCTCCATGGTGAGCACCGGCGACAGAAGCGCCAAGATTCGCACTTATAATTTTCCGCAGGGCCGCGTCACCGATCATCGCATAAATTTGACGCTCTATCGACTTGAAGAAGTGCTTCAGGGCGACCTGGACGAATTTACCGAACAGCTTAAACTTGCCGATCGGGCAGAGAAATTGAAATCAATGGAATGACGGCATTGTCATCCGAGAAAAAACAAAAAAAATGGACGCTCATCGAGCTGTTGAATGTGACGGCCGATTATCTTGCCGAAAAGGATTTTGAAGACGCGCGTCTTAACGCCGAACGGCTGCTGGCGCACGCCTTGGGGATGTCCCGCATTGAATTGTACACAAACTATGATCGCCCGCTGACCTCCGATGAACTGGCCGGCTTTAAGGCGCTTTTGAAACGGCGCATCGCGCGCGAGCCGTTGCAATATATCATTGGCGAAACCGAATTTTTTTCCCTGCCGTTCAAAGTGTCGCCCGCGGTGCTCATTCCGCGACCCGAGACCGAGCTGTTGGTGGAGCAGGTCGTCACCCACTGCCGGAACTCTCATTCGGACGAGGATGAAATTCAGATTCTGGAGATCGGAACCGGCTCCGGCTGTATTGCCATTGCCCTGGCGAAAAATATCGCCAATGCGGTGTTGACCGCCGTGGATGTGTCTCACGAGGCCCTGACGATTGCCAAGGGCAACGCCCAGGCGCACGAGGTGGATGTGGCGTTTCATGAACGCGACGCGCTCAAGCCGTGGCCGCCGGAGTATTTGAATATGTTCGACGTCGTCGTCTGCAACCCGCCTTATGTCAGTTTTTCCGAATACGAGAGTTTACCGCCGGAGATAAAGAACTACGAGCCTAAAGTCGGTTTGCTCGGCGGCAACGACGGGCTTGAATTTTTCCGTAAATTTTCCAATATTTTACCGACGCTGCTCAAACCTAACGCTTATGCTTTTTTCGAAATCGGCGAGCGTCAGGCGGCCAGCGTCAGAAACATCTATTCCGATACAGGGTTCTCCGGCATTCTGATCGTCGATGATCTGGCCGGAAAAAACAGAATTGTAAAAATGCATTGGAACAGGAGCAAGGAATAAATGAACGAATCAATCTTTCGCGCGAATGACGTTCGCGGCATTGTTGAACGCGATTTTACCGATGATGTGGTGTCGGATCTCGGCAAAGCTTATGGAACTTATATGCGCCGCAGAGGTCACAAGACGTTCGTCATCGGCCACGATCTGCGGCTTTCGTCGCCGCATCTGTCGCAAGTGTTTATGGACGGCCTGGCTTCGACCGGCGCGCATATCATCTTTATCGGTCAGGTGACCACCCAGGCCCTCTATTATTCGATCCTTCACTGGGAGCTGGACGGCGGCGTGATGATTACCGGCAGCCATAATCCCAAACCCTATAACGGTTTCAAGCTGTGCGAGGGCATGGGCGCCGTCTATGGCGAGGATATTCAAAAGCTGAAAAAGATGATTCTGGCCCGGGATTTTGACGAGGCGCAGGGAAGCGTCGAGAAACGGGACATCATGCCCGATTACATCGCCATGCTCAAGGGCAAATTCAAGTTTAATAAAAAACTGAAAATTGTGATAGACGCCGGCAACGCCACCGCCGGCCCGATCGCCCCGGGTATCTGGCGCTCTTTTGGGCATGAGGTCGTCGAGCTTTACTGCGAACCGGACGGCAATTTCCCCAATCATTTGCCCGATCCCTGCGTGCCGAAATACATGAACGATCTCGCGGCGCGCGTCGTCGCCGAAGGCGCGGATGTGGGCATCGGCTATGACGGCGACGCCGACCGCGTCGGCGCTGTGGACGATACGGGCGAGTACATTTTCGCCGACCGGCTGCTGGTGCTGTTTGCCCGGGATGTGTTGAAAAACAGACCGAATTCTCCGATCATTTTTGATGTGAAATGCACCATGGCCCTGCCGCAAGCGATTGAAAAAGCGGGCGGCATTCCCATCATGTGGAAGACGGGCCACTCGATGCAAAAAGCGAAAATGAAGGAGACCGGCGCGCCTTTTTCCGGCGAGCTGTCCGGGCATGTGTTTTTTAACGATGATTTTTTCGGTTTCGACGATGGCATTTATGCGTCCGGGCGATTGCTGCAAATTATCGCCAATTCCGATAAAAAATTCTCCGAGATCATCGCCGAGGTTCCGGTGTTCCCATCCACCGAGGAGATTCGCGTGGATTGCGCCGACGAAGTAAAGTTTGACGTCGTCGCCCGGCTGGTCAAGGACTTTGGCAAGGAATATAAAGTCATTGACATCGACGGGGCGCGGGTCGATTTCGGCGACGGATGGGGGTTGGTGCGCCCCTCGAACACAGAGCCAAACCTCGTCGTTCGCTTTGAAGCGAAAACCGAGGAACGTTTGGCGGAAATAATTAATATTTTTAAAGATCGTTTTGATAAATATCCGGAAATCAAGTATTCCCGCGACGATTTTTAGAATAGTGTAAAAGCGGCGAACGGCTCTTTGAGTTCGTTCGCGGCATTTTTTTTATAAAGAAAGAAAAGATATGAGTAAAGTTTCAAAAAGGGTTGTCGATCTTTTGAGTTCGGAACCCTTTCGTGCTTTTAAAGCCAAGGAAATCCAGCATCGTCTGGGCATCCCGCAGAACAAATACCAGGGTTTGCGGGCGGTGCTGCGCCATCTTTTAAAAGAAGGCGAAATCGTCAAATTAAAGAAGAACAAGTATGGCGCTCCCACCTCAAACGAAATCATCGGCGAATTGCATGTCAATGCCCAGGGATACGGTTTTGTTTCGTGGGACGGCGGCGAAGATGTGTTCATCAGCCAAAAAAATATGGGCGAGGCGCTGCACAAGGACAAGGTAAAAGTGCGTTTGTTCGCCGCCTCTTCCGGCAAGAGCGCCGAAGGGCAAGTCGTTGAGGTCCTGGAACGCGCCCGCAACTCCATTGTCGGTACATTTCGATGGGGGCGCAAGTACGGCTATGTGGTGCCGGACGACATTAAAATCCTCAAAGATGTCGTCATTCTTCCCGGCGATGAAAACGACGCCCAGGAAGGACAAAAAGTCGTCTGCACCATCGAACAGTGGGAGCATCACGGCCTCAACCCCTCCGGTCGCATTGTGCAGGTGCTCGGCTACCCGGATGAACCGGGCGTCGACATTCAGTCCGTCGTTCA
>JAJRST010000355.1 GCA_024278645.1 bacterium
GACTTGAAAAGCGACAGTCCCTTTTTCCATCCTCAGGAATTGAGCGAGAAAACGGGACAGGTGGCAAACGTCGTTTCTGTGGAGGGATTGACCTTCTTCAAGGTGAAATGGTTCATGTATTACGGCATGGCCGATTCGCATATCGGCGTCGCCATAGCGCAATAGAAAAACCGAAGAAATATGATAAATGCCGGTTGGCTGTTGGGTAATTTTGGCCGAATATGGCAGGCGTCGCAGACACGCAAGGAATGCAGCCGGAGCAACGTTAAAAAAGTCAGGGATTGAATAATTTATGAATAAAAACCTTGCCGCGATTCTCGGGGCAATTCTCACGGATTCAAATAAAGCATCACACACAATGAATCCGAATATCGTAAGGCACTTTGAGAACTTTGCGACCGACAACAACCGCTTTCGCACGGCGCAGAAAATTAACGCGGCATTTTTGTTGGCGCTCACGGGCGCGGATGATGAATATGCTTCCGATTCCAGGGCCTTCCTGAATCAGGTACGAAATGATCCGCAGTGGAAAGAGCTGATACAATTTTACGAGTCGAGCATAAAGGAAATCGACCGGGAAACAGACGCCTGTTTAAATGAAGATGAATCTTTGAATAGAAAAATAGCGAATATAGCGCTGAAGCTGGAAACGGGTAAAGAGCGGCCGACACTTGAAGAGATTACGGTGCGCTTGCAACAAGTTTTTTTCCCCGAAGGCGCTGAACTGTGGAATGAAGAGGCGCGTGATGAAAAAATCGAGGCTTTAAGAGAAAAGCGCAGGGTGCGCATAACACGATTGAACAGCCGGCCGATTACGCGGCCGGCCCGCGAAATTCTGTTTACATCGAATATTCTGGCGACTATTCCACCGGCAACGGAAAATATTTTTGACTTGCCCATCAAAGAAATATTTAAAAGTAAATTGTCAACGACTATCAAGGAACCGCAGAAATATTGGTACGACCATCCCATACCGGTAGGTATTTCCCCGGCCCGGAATGAGGCTCTCTACGGTTTGCGCGGATTGGATGAAATGATGCGCTTTGAAAAAGAAAAGGCGTCTATCGGACCTGAAGAAAAGCTCACCTGTCTGCTTTCAGTATCAACCACGCATGACGGCTTGCACGCTTTTATAAAAGAGTACTTTGAAAGTGAATTGCATAAAGCGGGCAAGTTGGAACATTTGAATGTTTATTTGTTTACCGAAAACGATACAAAGGAAATTGTTAAAGAAGTTTTAGCGCCTTTGGCTGAAATATTTTTCCCCGAAAGAGACGGACAAACGCTTCAGGATATTTTCGGCGTTGACGGAGAATACGGCCGTCATTACACTTTCCTTAAAGCCATTGCCGCCTTTTGGCAGGTTTTTATTGATCCCGGGATAAAAGCCACTTTTAAAATCGATTTGGACCAGGTTTTTCCCCAGGAAGAACTGCTTGAAGAAAGCGGCGCTTCGGCTCTGGAACATTTTAAAACGCCGCTGTGGGGCGCCGAAGCGGTTGATTATTGGGGGAATGAGATCGAGTTGGGTATGATCGCCGGCGCCCTGGTCAACCAAAGCGATATCGGCGAATCGTTGTTTACACCGGACGTCCGTTTCCCGCTGCGTTTTGAACCCCAGGCGGACGAGTTCATTTTTTACAGCAGGCTGCCCCAGGCCTTGTCAACCGAAGCGGAAATGATGACCCGTTACGATACGCAAGCCATTGACGGCGAACAAAGCGCCTTGCAGCGCATCCATGTCACCGGCGGGACGAATGGCATTCTGATTAAAACGCTGCGTCGGCACCGGCCGTTTACGCCTACGATAATCGGGCGTGCGGAAGACCAGGCCTATTTGCTTTCCGTGTTGTTCAAGCAAAATCCTTATTTGCGTTATGTACACGAACCCGGTTTGATTATGCGTCATGATAAACAAGCTTTTGCACAGGAAGCAATTGCAGCGGCGGAAACAGGTAAAATAATCGGCGATTATGTGCGTATTTTACTTTACTCAAATTATGCCCGGGCGCTTCCCTGGCCGGTTAATAAAATTAAGGAGCAAATCGACCCGTTCACCGGCTGTTTTGTCTCGCAAATGCCGATTACCGTTTCCTTTTTACGTTTTGCGATCAAGGCGGCCTCCCTGTTCGAAAATAATGATTTGGAAAAGGCATTGGATTTTATGATGATGGGAAGCAGTCGCCTGGCAAGTCTTTTAAAATTTCTGGGGCAAGACTCGTGCAAATTTAAAGATATCTATCAAAAAGAACAGGCGGCCTGGGAATTATATTATGATATATTAGAGACGGCAGAAGCGCACAGTTTTAAAGACGCCAGGATGATTAGCATCCGGGAAAAGGCCCTCTCTATTGTTGACAAATGTCAGATTCGAGTTGCCGGTCAAGTTTTGTAAAGCCCATTCAAAAAAATCATATTGACAGAAATGGAGAATGGTATAAATTATTTTTGCACCTGAATTGCAAAACGCTTGTTTCTTCAAATACCGTTTTTTTACATTAACACTA
>JAJRST010000356.1 GCA_024278645.1 bacterium
ATACACCCGGCTGCGCACCTCGCACGCTTTTCACTCCAAAATGATGGAGCCGATTCTGCACACCTTTGAGCAGGAGGCGGCTAAAATTCAATTGGACGAGCCGCAAATTCCTTATATCTCCAACGTCACCGGCACATGGATCACCGCCGAGGAGGCGACGGATCCGAATTATTATGCCCGTCATTTGCGTTCCGCCGTCAACTTTAGTCAGGGCATTGGCGAAATGCTTTCCGAATATGATTATATTTATCTCGAAGTCGGGCCGGGCAAAACGCTCAACACATTGGCGCGCCGCCATGCCGCCGCCGGTCGGGTTATTCTTTCCTCGCTGCGACATCCCAAGGAAACGATTGACGACCAGGCGTTCATTTTGAACAGCCTGGGCCTAATCTGGCTCGCCGGCGGCTATGTCAACTGGGAGGGCTTTGACACTCATGAAGTTCGTCATCGCGTGCCGCTGCCGACCTACCCCTTTGAACGCCAGCGTTATTGGCTCGATGTCGACGCCCCGGCCGTCACGACAGCCGAAAAGTCGGACGAGAAAAGAAAGGATGTTTCCACCTGGTTTTATGCGCCCACCTGGAGACGAGCCATCAAATCGCCGCAGTTTGACGGCGCCGGAAACAAAATGATCTACCTGGTCTTTAGCGACGCCGATACGTCTCGCATAAAAAACCTCATTGAAGCAAACGGTCAACGCGTCATTATTGTCAAATCTGGCGATGAATTCCACAAAGTCGATGACTCGCACTATATCATGCCCCCGGATGCCGAGGAAGCGTTTGAAAAACTCATCGCGTCGCTCAAAGAGAGCGGCGCCATGCCGGGCCGCATTCTGCACGCATGGGAGGCGGACTCTGAAGGGGAGACAAGTCTGAAACGTGGAATGTACTCCTTGTTGTGGCTGGTGAAAAAACTCGACGCCGCCGGATTCACCGACGATTTATCCATCATCGTTTGTGCAAACGGCGCTTTTGACGTTACCGGCGCGGAGACGATCATTCCCGAACACGCCGCCCTCGCGGGGGCCTGTAAAGTGATTCCTCAAGAATACCCGAATATTCGCTGCCGCTTTGTCGATGCACATGCGGACAACCTTCATGAGGTTCTGGTCGAGTTTGAGGCGCCGCTTGAGGATGTGGTCATCGCCTATCGCAACAACTATCGCTGGCTGCAACATTTCGAAACGTGCAACATTGGCCCGAATACTTCGATCATAAAAAAGCGCGGCGTTTACCTGATCACCGGCGGCCTGGGCGACATTGGGCTTGCGATTTCAACCTATCTCGCCGAGAACTTTCAGGCAAAGCTGATCCTGGTCGATCGACTCGCTTTCCCGGAGCACAAGGAATGGGATCGCATCCTTAAGGAGGGCGGCGACGGGGAGCGTTTTATCGACAAAATCAAAAAGCTGAAAGAGATTGAAAAACACGGCGATGTTCTGGTCTTAAAGGCGGACATCATCGATGAACAGCAAATGTCCGACATCTTTGACTGGACCGAGCAGCATTCGGGGGCTGTGGACGGCGTCATTCACGCCGCCGGACTCGTCGGCTCGCAGGCGACGGTCCCCATGCAAGCGACAGGCGCGGAAGAGTGTGAAAAACATTTTGCCGCCAAGGTTTACGGCGGCAAGGTGCTGGCAAAGCTTTTACAACAACGACAACCTGATTTTGTTGTGCTGCAATCGTCGCTGTCGGCTGTTTTAGGCGGCATGGGCATGTTTGCCTACGCCGGCGTCAATGCCTTCCTGGATGCCCTGGCCGCGCAGCAGCAGCGTGAAAATAAAACTCACTGGGTGAGCGCCAATTGGGATGGCTGGCAATTTACCAAGGAAAAAGCCGCCGCCAGGGCAAGCATGGAAAAATTCAGCATAACGCCCGAGGAGGGCGTTCAGGCCTTTCAACTGTTGTTCCAAAACCTGTGTGCGCCGCAAGTGGCCATTTCTACCGGAGATTTGCACGAGCGAATTAAAAAATGGGTCGTGCTGGAGGCCATTCGAAAGGAAGACGACAAATCAGGCAAGGGCGCCAAGCGTCATCCGCGCCCGAATTTGACAACCCCCTATGTGCCCCCGGGAAACGAGTTGCAAGAGGAGCTGGCGCGCGTTTGGGGCGACTTGCTGGGCATCGACGGCATCGGCATTCATGACGATTTTTTCGACCTGGGCGGCCACTCGCTTTTGGCCACGCAATTGGTCTCCCGCCTGCGCGACGTCTATCATGTGGAACTGCCGCTGCGCGATCTCTTCGAATCGCCGACCATCGCCACCCTGAGCGAGAGCATCAACAAAGCGCAAAAACAGACGTCCGATGATGCCGAACAGATTGCCGACGTGCTCTCCATGGTGGAAAACTTGTCCGAGGAAGAAGTGCAGGCGCTGCTCGAAGCGAAAGAGAATAAATCCAAGTAGATTATTCAGGTCAATAAGAATTGAAAAATGAAAAAGGCGATATGGACGACCTTTTACAAAATGTGAGCAAGCTTTCTCCGGAAAAGAGGAAACTGCTCGAGCTTTTGCTGAAAGAAAAAGATATCGATGTCACAAAATCCCGGATTCTGCCGCAAAGCCGGCAAACGAATCGGTTTCCGCTTTCCTATGCTCAGCAACGGATGTGGTTTCTCGATCGCATGGAGCCGGGGAATCCCATGTACAACAACCCGGCGGCTGTGTCCATCAAGGGCAAGGTAAACGTCGGCGCCATTCGAAAAGCGTTGGCGGAGATGGGCAAGCGGCACGAGGTGCTGCGCACCGTGTTCGAGGATGAAGGCGGCATACCGGTTCAGATTATTCAGGATAAAGTGAAGTTACAGTTGCGCGAATTGGATTTTTCGCACCTGCCGGAGGCGGAGAAACAAGACGCTTTACATCAAGAGTCTACACTGGAGGCGCAGCGCCCCTTTGACCTGAGCGCCGGGCCGCTTTTGCGCACGACCCTCATCCGACTCGGCGCGGACGATTATGCCTTTTTGCTGACCATGCATCACATCATCTCCGACGCCTGGACCTTGAATATTTTTATCAAAGAGTTCGCCGAACTGTACGAGGGCTTTGCCAAGGAGCGTCCCATCGAGTTGGCCGCGTTGCCCATCCAATATGTCGATTTTGCCTGCTGGCAGCGAGACTATTTAACCGGCGATGTTTTGCAAGAGCAGTTATCCTACTGGTCAAAGGTGCTTGACGGCGCCGATAAGGCCATGGATTTGCCGCTCGACCACCCGCGACCGAAAATGCAAACCTTTAACGGCGACGTCGCCTATTTCAAAGTGGACGCCGCCGTGGCCAGGCAGTTGGAGGATTTCAGTAAAAAACAGGATGTGACGCTTTTCATGACGGCGCTGGCCGCCATCGACCTGCTTTTTTACCGCTATTCCGGCCAGGAAGATGTCAGCATCGGCACGCCGATCGCCAACCGCAACCGCTCCGAAGTCGAATACCTGCTCGGCGTCTTTATCAACACCCTGGTGATGCGCGCCAACATGGGCGACGATCCGACGTTCGCTGACTTGGTGCAGCGCGTCAAGGAGACGGCGCTTGGGGCGTATGCGCATCAGGACATTCCTTTTGAAATGCTCGTCGAGGAGCTCAAGCCGGAACGCGATATGAGCCGACCGCCTTTTTACCAGGTCATGTTTGTCATGCAAAACGCGGCGCCGCCGCCGTTGCGGCTCGATGACGTGGTCATCGAGCCGCTGGAATTGCATACGCCGACGGCCAAGTTCGACATCACCATCGTGCTGGAGCCGGTCGCCGACGGCATCGACGGCCAAATCGTCTACAATACCGATCTTTTTGAAAAAGAAACCATTGACCGTTTGATCGGCCATTTTCAAAATATTTTATCGGCCATCAATTCTTGCTCGCATAAAAAGCTGTCCGAATTTCCCCTGTTGACGGAAGCGGAAAGAGGCCTGCTTTTACAAGAATGTAGCGCCGCAAACGTTGCAATCGCCGCTTTTGCAAAGCCGGTGCACGAGCTTTTCGAAGAACAAGCCCGGCGGCGCGATGCAACGATTCACTGCGGACAGGACAGGGTCTCTTACGAGCAGTTCAATCAACGCGCCAATCAACTCGCCCGGCTGTTGACGGCCAGGGGCGTGGGCCCGGAATCGACTGTCGGCGTCTATCTCGAGCGTTCGCTCGACCTCCTTGTCAGCATGATGGCCGTTTTCAAGGCCGGCGGCACAATGCTGCCCCTGGATCCCGACTATCCGACGGATCGAATTTTTTACATGCTCGACGACTCGGGCGCTTCCACGGTCATTGCTTCTTCGGATTTGCGCCGACATCTCGCCGAGGCCGGCGTGGATATAATCGATTTGCACGAGGATGCAAAAAGCATACAGGAACAATCGCCGAACAACCTGGAGAAAGACATCTCTCCACACAACGGCGCCTATATCATTTACACCTCCGGCTCCACCGGCAGGCCAAAGGGCGTTGTGGTTGCGCACAATGCTTTTTCTCAGCACTGCCTGGCCATGCGCGATTTTTATGAATTTAACGAGGCGGATCGCGTGCTGCAATTCGCATCCACGAATTTCGATGCTTCGCTGGAACAGATATTTCCCACGTTGCTGGCCGGCGCCGATTTGGTTATGCGCGACAATAATGTCTGGACGCCGCAGGAACTGGCGCGCGTCATTCGCGCACAAAAGTTAACCGTCGTCAACCTGCCGACAGCCTATTGGAATCAATTCATTCAATCATGGCAGGATGACCGGGAAAACGATTCGCCGGTGCGCTTGCTCATCGTCGGCGGCGATCTGATGCTTACGGATTCACTCAAACGCTGGCAGGCGTCGTCGCTGAAAAATGCGCGCCTGTTGAACGCCTACGGACCGACGGAGGCGGTGATCACATCGACAATTTTTGAAATCCCCAAAGACAGCTCGGCTCTCGAAGAGGGCGCCATCCCCATCGGCGCCGCGACGCCGGGCCGCGCCGTTTACATTCTGGACAGGTTCGGCAATCCGACCCCAATTGGCGCGCCGGGAGAACTGCACATCGGGGGCGATTTGCTGGCGCGCGGCTACCTGCATCGTCCCGAATTGACGGCGGAAAGATTTACACCCGACCCCTTTTCCGAAAAAAAGGGGGGGCGCTTGTACCGAACCGGCGACCTGGTGCGCTTTAACCGGTTCGGGGCTATCGAGTTTCTCGGCCGCGTGGACGATCAGGTGAAAATTCGCGGCTATCGCATCGAGTTGGGCGAAATAGAAGCGGCGCTCAAACAATTCCACGGCATAACGGCTGCGGTCGTCGTCGCGCATCTGGACGAGGCCGGCGACAAGCGGCTGGTCGCCTATTATGTTTTTGACGGCGAGAACGCTCCCGGCATCGATGCGCTGCGTGCTTTTCTCGGCGCCCGTCTGCCCGATTATATGATTCCGACGGCGTTTGTATCCTTGGACGCCTTGCCGTTGACGCCCAGCGGCAAGGTGGACCGCAAGGCGCTGCCGGTTCCGTCCCGGTTGCGGCCGGACCTGAGTGCGCAATATGTTGCGCCCCGCAGCAAAACGGAAGAGCGCTTGGCGGAAATTATGGCCGATGTTTTAAAAGTCGATCAAGTCGGCATTTACGACAACTTTTTTGATCTCGGAGGCCATTCCATGCTCGGCACGCAAATTATCGCCCAGGTGCAGGAAGAGTTCCAGGTGGAGTTGCCATTGCGCGCGCTGTTCGAGAACCCGACCGTGGCAGGGATCGCCGTGGCCATTGCGGAAGCGCAGGCCGCCGGCGTCGATGAAAAAGAGTTGGAAAATATGCTTTCCGAGTTGGAAGGCTTATCGGATGAAGAAATAGAGAAATTATTGTCAGAGGAATAACTCCAAATTCAGGATATCGTGAATGTCGGATGTATCGAAAAGATTAAAAGACCTGTCCCCGGAAAAGCTGGAATTGTTGCGCAAAAAACTGCAAAAAGCGCAACCCGCGAGCGCCCGTAATAAGATAGAAAAACGCGCCGATCCATCGAGCTTTGTCATGTCCGCGGCGCAAAAACGCCTGTGGTTTCTCGATCAACTTGATTCGGGCAGCGCTTTTTACAATATTCCTTCGGCCTTGCGCATATCGGGGAAACTTGACGTCGCCGCCATGCAGGCTGCCATTAACGACCTGGCCGCCCGTCATGACATTTTGCGCTCTTATTACACCGTCGGCGACGGCGGCGCGCCTGTTCAAAACATCCATCCCAAGTTGTTCATCCCCTTGCATATCGTCGATTTCCAAAAGACGCCGTCGCGCGAAATTGACGCTCGCGTAAAGCAATTCCTGGGCGACATTGCGGCGACGCCGTTTGATCTCTCCAACGCGCCGCTGCTCTCGGCCACGTTGCTCGATCTTCCCGGCGACGATTATATCCTGATGTTGAACATGCATCACATTATCGCCGACGGCTGGTCGATCGGCATTATTTTGCGTGAGCTCCTCGCTTTTTATGCCGCGCGTACAAAAAATGCGCCGTCGCCGTTGCCGGAGCCCAAATTGCAGTTTGCCGACTATGCGCAATGGCAGCAGGACAAGGTTGCCTCCGAGGTTTTACAAGATCAGCTCGACTATTGGAAAGAGTATTTGCGCGATATGCCGCCGGCGCTGGAAATTATCACCGATTTTCATCGTCCTTCGGTGCAGGCCCACCGGGGCAGGCAGTACAAGTTTCGCCTGGATCGAAAAATTGCCGACAGGTTGCGCCAATTGAGCAAGGAGCACAATACATCGTTGTTCAATACGTTTATGGCGGCGGCGCAGCTTTTTTTCTATAAATTCACGCAGCAAGAAGATTTTGGCATTGGCGCGCCGATCGCAAACCGACATTTGAAAGAAGTAGAAGATATTGTCGGTTTTTTTGTGAATACCAT
>JAJRST010000357.1 GCA_024278645.1 bacterium
AAATGATGACCGGCGGCATCACCGGCCTACGAGCGCTGGCGGACGGCGGCGGCTCGCCCCTTCTGGCCGCCAGAATCGATTCGATGATCAAATTCGGCGAAGACTATTGCGACGCCATTGACGTGCATCTGCACACCGCTTCCGTTGAGGAGGGGGGGCGACAGATCGCCTGGTTGAAGGAACGGACGAACATGCCGCTCGCTGCCACGGAATGGAGCCAGGCCCGCGCCGCTTTTGAGTGGCTGGCGCAGGTCAATGTAAATTATGGGATGAGCAACCGGAACGTCATTCAAAACGCCTACGAGCAGCCCATGTCGCCGCAGGAATGGCAGCGTTTTATCGCCGCGGCGCCTTACACGCCCGGATTTATTGCCGATTTTTACCGGGTGTTGAATGAAAACGGCTTTGTTCTCGCCTGCTACGGCAGCGCAGTGCAATACGGGAGTCCGGCTTTTGACTGGAAACAGCTCAAGGCCACAAAGACCACCCGCCCCGTGTCGCCCAATCAACCGTTCTATGATGAATATATCGATCTGGTGGACCGGGTGACCACGGCGTCTTCGCGGCCGGATGACAATGCGGGCGAGATGTCTTTCGCGTTGCGGCAGAATTACCCCAACCCGTTCAATCCGTCGACGACCATCCGCTATCGGCTTGCGAAAAACGACGATGTCGAATTGACGATTGTCGACCTCGCCGGGCGACGCGTACGTTTGCTGGCGCGAGGAGAACAACATACCGGAGAGCATCGCATCGTTTGGAACGGTTTGGACGACCAGGGACGGCCAGCGGCATCTGCAATTTATTTTTGTCGTCTTAAGGCGGGAGATTGGTCGCGGACAAATCGATTGATTTTAATGCGTTAGTGTCTTGAAAGTTAATTTTTGACCAAATCCGGCAAAAGTTGAATTTGACAGTTGGGATTTGGGATTTCCGGCTTGTCCGGGTCAGGATATGGGCGACTCCAAAAACTCGTACCCGGAAATGACCCGTTGCATGAGGTCTGTATCCAGCAAGTTCAATTCTTCTGGATGTAAAAGAAATGGTTCGACATCCCGGCGCAGCCGGACAACATCGATCTTTGAGATTCGGGTAAGCAGCATTTTTTTCAGCGCCTCGTTATTCAAAACGGGGGATTTCTTTTCCGTTTGCTGGATGGCATTTCGCAAAACGGTCATATTAGGCTGCACCTTTTTACCAAGGTACCACATCAAGTCGTAAAAATCACGACCCTTGGCATAATGCCTGAACAGGCAGGCATGCAATTTTGTCGCGAACATAGAGGGCAGATCGAAATGTTGCACAGGAAAAGTATAAATTTGTGAAAGCAAGGAAGTGGCGGTCTGCCACCCCATAGGAGGGTTGACGTCAATTTCGATGCGAATGGGAAGCTTTTGTTCGCGGTGCGGCGACAGATTGGCGTCGTACAAAAGCTCTTTGAAAAGCACAACGATATGATGCACATTTTTGACGTCTTTGGTTTTTAGCTCAGCAGGCAAGGAGAGTTTGGAAAGACTTTTTTCGATCGCAAGAGCCATTTGCTGCACGTTGTATTTGCCGGCATCCACCAATGAAAAATCCAGGTCTTCAGAAAAGCGAGCCAGTTGGTACAGCAAACGCAAAGCCGTGCCGCCGGTAAAAGCCAAAGCCGATGCCGCCGAGGATTCGTGGATAATTTTCAGCAAAATGATCTGAAGCGACTCGCGCAAAAAGTTGAGATTCTCCTCACGTCGTTTGTCGGGCGAGAGCTGTTGTAAAAGCAGATCACGCATGAGCAGCCTCGATCAATATTTCATCAATGAACAACTCGACGATCTTTTGCAATTTTGGCGAGCCGAAACGAGCGGTATAATTCTGCAATCGCTCAATTTGCAGCGATTGGTCGGCTGAAAAACGATACGAAGCAGAAAAAATATGGGGGTCTTCGGGAGAGAATAGTCTCATATTAAGATAGAAAAAATCAAGCAGTGCTTTTTCCGGTTCGGCCATAAAAATATCATAGCCACGTTCATCCTTAATTGTTTCAAAGCCGAAGAACAGAGATGCTTTGATGCTGCGGAAAGAAAAAACGCCCTCCGGCGTCTCATATCGAGCGGGTCGTGTTGTCGTGACTGAGGTAATCTGATAAACAGCCTCGGGAATGATGTGGTAAAACGACAGTGCGGTCTCGAGACTGATATAAGACGGAAAGACCAGTTGGTTGGCCAGGAAAAATCGGGACGGTTGAATAGCGCGATCTTGTTCATTAAGCAAATACAGGCCGCGCTTTAGCTGGATCACCAATCCCTGCTTCTGCCAACGGCTCAACTGATTGCGCAAAATCCGTTCATCCTCTCGCAAGGTGGCCAGTAAAGCGCTGGTGATGACGGGATAGTTGCGCACCTTTTTTTTAAAATCGATGTATCTCATTTCAATAACTCATCATTATTGATGATTTATTGAAATGTAATAAACGTAATATAAAAAAGCAAGTGATCTTATGTTCGTAATGTCAATGAGCAGGAAAAAGGCGCCACAATATTTTCTCGTTCCCGTTCCTGAGAAGGACAAGAAATTATGCGGCCATCCCACGGCAGCATACGTCC
>JAJRST010000358.1 GCA_024278645.1 bacterium
CCCGAAGCAAAATTATACCAGCATGAAACATAACTCGTCAACTGTTTTTTGCTGAAACAAATGGCAACACACTATTGGAGGTTGGACGCCATGAAGGTGAATTTCACGAGCCCGAAGCTACTCACCATTTTGATTATTTGTTTGCTCACCTTGCCGCTTTTTTCCGCGCAAGATGATTTTAATCGCTCCGACGGCGCGCTCGGCGGCAATTGGGCGGCGCATTCCGACATGGTTATCCTGAGCGGACGTCTACATAATCAGGGTGCAACCGGAGGCTGGGACAGCTACCTGGCCGTCTTTTATGTCGCAGATGCGAACGAGGCGACGATTACCTGGCCCACAGCCGGGAACGGCATCTCCGGCGTCGGCGCCGAGTTGGGCGGCGTCGCTTTTGTCAACTCGTTCAGCGCCGGTGCGGATGGATATTTGATTTATATCTATTCCAATGAACTGCGACTGTTTGAGATTTCCAACGGTTCGCCTGTCGGCGACAACATTCAGCCCAATATCAACGTCGGTACGAACCCGCAGGCGGGCGATCAATTCCTGGTAAAGTTTAATACGTCAACCTACACTTTTACCGTGTTCATCAACGGAACCGAGGTTGGCTCCATTACCGATGCCAGCAAGCGAGTGAGCTTTTCCTCAAGGTATGCCGGCGTTATGCTTTACAAATCCAGCACCAACGAGAACGATGTTGAAACGTTTGCAGCGGAATATGTTCCGCCGTCCAGCGATACAACGCCCCCCGGACAGGTTTCCGATTTGGCGGCGTCCAGCCCGACATCTTCTTCCATTACGCTCACCTGGACCGCGGTCGGCGATGACGGCTATACCGGAACGGCCAGCCTCTATGATATTCGATATTCCAAGAACAATATAACATCCGACGCCGATTTTAACGCCGCCACAGCCGCTTCCGGCGTGCCGGCGCCAAAGCAGGCCGGACAGTCGGAGAGTTTCGTCATCAACGGCTTGAGCGGCTCGACGACCTATTACTTTGCCATCAAGGTAAAGGATGAAGCCGGCAACTGGTCAGTTCTTTCGAACACCGCCTCGGAAACGACGACAGAGGGCGGCGGAGGCGGCGGCCCAATCGGCGGCGATTTGGCCTGGATAACCGATGATTTTGAGCGCGCCGATCTCGGCGTCGATTGGTCGGTGACCAATCATATCATCGAGGCCGGTGAAATGACGTTGCAGTCAAAACAAAACGGCTGGAACAACCTGGCGGTTTTTCAACGCGTCGGCCCTTATGGCGCGAGCATGACCTTCAGCGTGGACAATTCCGCGTTGTACAACGGCTATGTCCCCGCCGGTCTGTTGATTTTGCTGGACAATCCGTCTCCCGCCTCGGCGAACGGTTATATGGTGCGCCGCAGCTCCGACGAGTTGACGGTGTTCCGCGTCACCGGCGGCACGGTGGGAACGAGCGCTGTCGCCAGCACGACGACGCTCAATCAATCCGCGCCGCAGCCGGGCGATAATGTGCGCGTCGAGATTACCGACAACGGCGCCACCAAGAGCCTGACCTATTATATTCGCGGCGCCAAGGATGCCACGCTGGATATCAGCGACGCTTCTTCGGTTGAAAACACTTATGTGGGCGCGACGCTTTATGGCGGCGCCAATTTTTTCAACAACCTTGAAGATTTTGGCGCCGGCTTTCCCGGCGCCGGCGCACAGACGATGGTCAAAGTGAGCGGCGATTTGCAGCAAGGCTACATTGAAGATCAATTGCCCGATCCCATTGTCGTGCAGGTGCTTGACGGCAACGGGCAGCCGTACCAGGGCGAGCTTGTCGAGTTTGAAATCGTCAATGGCAATGCCACGCTCGACGATCTTGATTTCGATTTTCAGGGGCAGGTATGGGTCGAGACCGAGGATGGACGCTTTACTTCCGATCATCCCTTTCTCGCCAGCGACGACGGCGCCTCCGGCGGTCAGTATGTCGCCTACCAGGAGCTCAGCCCGGCGCGCGGCATTCGCGTCCTCGAAGTGCCCTTTTATGTGCCGGAGGACGGCAATTATGACATTTACGTCCGCTACCGTCTGAACGCGGCGCATCCGTCCAGCGATAATTTTTATTTTGGCGTCGACGGCGTCGATTCGACGCTGGTGGACGTAATTACCCGGGCGACATGGATTTGGGATAAGGTCGGCAATTTTAACATTCTCGCCGGCCAGCACTATACTCATTTTGCGCTGTACGAGTGGGGCTTTGAATGGGATAAAATCCTGATTCAAAAATCAACCCTGGCGGATTATAGCGGCAACACCGGCATCGGCGGTACAGGACCGGATTTTCCGAATATCACCGATATGAACGGCGAGGTGTCGACGCATGTCACCTTTAGCACCAGCACGGATACGGTTATAATTTACGCAAAGGCGCAAAAATCCACGGGCGATCCCCTGGAGGATTCGCCGGCGGTGTTTACCCTGTTTCCCAAGGCGCGACCGGGATCGCAAACTTCTATGGATTATGCCTCCTTATCCGCCTTTCCCGGCACGCCGGGACTGGATTCGCAGCCCATGAAGGTAAAGGTTGTGGATCAATATGGAAACGGCGTGGAGAATGTAACCGTCAACTGGCGCCAGGTGCAGGGCCAGGGGACGTTGCAGGCAAACAGCACGCCCACGGATGCCGGCGGCATTGCTGAAAATGTGTTGACGTTGAACTATTACCAGGAAACCGATTATGTAGTCGAAGCCTATATCACCGGCCTGACCGGCTCGCCAAAGCAATTTACAATTACACCGGGCGCGCCGCCAAAGGAGATTGTGCGCATTCAACCGAATACGCGGCAGGAAGGCAATGTAAATACGACCATCGACAGCTTGCTCGTTGTGCGCATTATGGTGGACAATGAAACGCCGTTTGAAGGCTACCCGGTGCAGTTCGTCGTCACCCAAGGCGACGGCAGCCTCAGTTCGCAGAATGGCGCGGAAAACGCCGTCGAACTCGAGGTGATGACCGACATGCAAGGATACGCGCGCGCGGTGTGGACGCTCGGCGGCCCCGGCCTCAATCTTGTCGAGGCCAGAGCGCAGAACCTGGTCGGCAACCCGGTCGAGTTTGATGCATGGGCGCAAACAGGGCAGCCTGCGGATTTCACCAAAATCAGCGGCGATAACCAGGACGGTTACGTGGGCATGCCTCTGGCGCAGCCGTTCGTGGTCAAACTGACGGATTCCAACGGCTATGCCGTCGCTGAACAGCAGATCGATTTTGAAATAATTAACGGCCAGGGGTCTTATTTTGACCAGGCAGGCGTCACCAAAAAATCCGCCTATACCGACAATCTTGGCGAGGCGCGAGTGACGCTGACCCTGGGCAGCGTTTTGAATGAACAGCATACGGTAAAAGCGACGGCGTTTAACACGGGTCTGTCGCCGGTCTATTTCAATGCGACGCCGACGGACAGAATCGCCAAAACATTGACCTATATTTCAGGAAACGGTTCCGGCGGCGTCTACCAAAAAGCGGTGGTCACCAACAAACTTGCCAATGCCTTTATTGTAAAAGCAGTCGGTCCTTACGGCAATCCGGCGGAAGGACAGCCGGTGACCTTTAAGGTGATCAGCGGCGGCGGCGATTTTGACGGTTTGACGGAAAAGACGGTGAACACCGATGCACAGGGCCTGGCGCAAGCAACTTTGACGCTGGGGACGTTGGCCGGAGACAGCGTGCATGTGGTTCATGCCGTTGCGCAGCGTCAGGATATACCCGATGAGAATCTTGAAGGCTCGCCTGTCGTCTTTAAAGCCACCGGGCTGGCCAAGCCCGCCGCAAAGCTGGTTAAAGTGGATTCCACGGATGCGCAAACCGGCGAGGTCGGTCTGCCGTTGAATATACCGATCCAGGTCCTCGTCACCGACGAGTTTCAGAATCCCATTAAAAACCATGCGGTAAAATTCAAAGTGCAGGGCCAGGGCGGCGAACTGGAAGACAGCTCCGGCAAGGGGACGACAAAGATTACCAGCACTAACGTGGACGGACTCGCCAGTATGATCTGGCACATGCCGGAGACGCCGGGCATTGTTTATGTCGATGTGACGGCGACCAATTCGCAGGGTACGCCGCTGGACGGCAGCCCGACGCAGTTTACGGCCAACGCCAAGGCCGGACAACCGCACACCATGACCAGAATAACGCCGGACTCGGTGCTCGTCGGTCGTGTGTGGAAACCGCTTGAGCAAAAGTTAAAAGTGAAAATCACCGACAGGTTGGGAAATCCGCTCGTCGGCAAACCGGTGACCTTCAAAGTCGTTGGCGGCGGCGGCCTGTTGAACGGCCTGCCGCAGGTGACCATCAATACCGCGGATTCCGGATTCGCCGTGGTCGAATGGCAGCTCGGCAAAAAGAGCGGCATGGCGGTCAATGTCGTGGAAGCGACGGCCAGCGTGGAAGTGAACCCGCTCATCACCTTCAAGGCCACAGGCCTGCCGGACGACGCATTTCGCCTTGTGGCGGATTCCAGCTATACCACTTACGGGAACGTCGGCGCCTTTTTGCCGGACCCGATCAAAGTGCAGATCGTCGATCAGTACGGCAACGGCGTCAAGGATCAAATCGTCGATTTCGAGATCGTGCCCGTGGATACGAATATCGGCTATATCAATGCAAAAGGCGTGACCGCGGTTACGGATACGACGAACGATGACGGCTTTGTGCAGGTTCGCTGGGGCCTCGGCCCGCTGGTTGGTTCGCAGAACAACAAAATGCGGGCCAGCGCGAAAACCAACCAGGTGCACCTTGTCAATTCGCCTTATGTCTTTAGCGCTTCGGCCATGGTCGGCGGCGCCTCCATGCTGGTCAAGGTGACCAATGACTCCGACCTCAGCAGCATCATCGGTAACACGCTTTCCGAATATCTAAAGGTGCGCGTTACCGACGACTTTGACAACCCGATCGCCAGATTCCCGGTGCGCTTTGAGGTAATGAGCCGCAAGGCGGCGGAAGGCGGTTCTCTTGACGGTCTTGTCGATTCCGTCAAGGTCAAGGAAACCGACTCCAACGGTTTCGCCTGGGTGCAGTTTACGTTGGGGCAAAAAGCCGGCTACAAGATCAACCAAATTCAGGCTGTTGCCGAGAACAGCGAGACCGGAGAGCCGCTCAACGGTTCGCCCGTCCTGTTCGAAGTGACCGGCACCTCCACAAATGCTAAAAAGATTCAACTGGTCGATGGCGGCGCCCAAAGCGGCGTAGTCGGCCACTATCTGCCGCGCGACGTCATGGTCATGGCCATGGATCAATACAACAATCCGGTCAAGGGACAGCCGATTCGTTTCCGTATTATGCCGGAAGATTCCCTGGCGACGCAGGGCATAGGCTCGCTCGGACCGGGCGCCGCCATCGACACCTCCGTCAATACGGATGATCGCGGCATTGCCGCTATCCAATGGCGCCTGGGTCGAAAAGTCGGTCCCTACACACTCGAGGCGTCCTCGTTTGGCCAAGGCCACCTGGAGAATTCGCCGATGCTGATTCATGCTATGGCTCGCGCCGATCGTACAGACCCGGACACCTCTTTTGTTCTGGTCACGCCGACGCAGCTTGTCGTCTCAAATGGAGAGAACAGGACATCGGTCATCGTCACTTTACGCGACCGGTTTGGCAACCCGGTGAGCGGCAAGGCCGTGAATATCATGGTGACCGGAGACGGCAACCTTATTACCCAGCCCATGGATACGACCAATGCCAACGGTCAGGCGTTTGGCTATCTGGCCTCTCGCGTCGCCGGTATAAAATACATTACCGCCCGCGATATGAACAACGGCGTGTCGTTAAAGGACAGCGCCGCCCAGGTGCTATTCAAACCGGCCGCCGCGGCGCGCATTACCAAAGCGCCCGGCGACAATGGCGATACGCAGACCCGAAACGTCGGCACCGTGCTTGAAAAACCGCTCAAAGTGCTGGTTACGGACGAGTACGGCAATCCGATTGAACAAGTACCGGTCACTTATCGCGCCGTCACCGGCGGTGGTATGCTCATTGACAACCAGCCGGTGTATACAGACAGCCTCGGCATTGGGTCGGCATTTTACAGACTCGGACAGAAAGCGGGAGCAAACCTTATCGAGGCGAGCTCGAACGGCTTGGCCGGATCGCCGATTAATTTTTCCGCCATTGCCGAAAATCCGGAACAGATCACGCAGATGAAAATCATCAGCGGCAATCACTTGTCCAACGGTCCCGGTCAGGATCTACCGGCGCCGTTGCGCGTGCGCATTCTGGACAACAGGCAGTGGCCGGTTTCCGGGAAAAGCGTCAAGTTCGAGGTGTTGGTGAACAACGGCATCATCACCAATCAAAATCCGCTTGACAGCGACATGTACGGCGAGGCGAGCGCCAACGCCAAACTCGGCACTTCGATCGGTTTGAATATTTTCAAGGCCTCGCTGATTGAGCTGCCGCATATTTCGGCGACTTTTTACGACA
>JAJRST010000359.1 GCA_024278645.1 bacterium
ATGAGGAGGTTTGGAAACCGCATCACTCGGCGCAGCTCCTCGGGATTTTTCTGCTGCAGGCTAAAAACGGGCTCCGGCTGCGGGGTGTACAGAATCTGCTGAAGGGCCGCGCTCAGTTCATCCTGCACGTCAACCCACAGCGTGGAATCGGCAATGACCAAAATCTTGTCAAACGATCCAAGCGACTCTCTCTTCATGCTGCACGAAAAAAACGAGAAGAACAGCGCCCCGACCATGAACGTTGAGACCACGATTTTAAATTTACGCATTTTAAGGCCCTCCTTTGACCAGAGTTTCCTTGACATCATTTCCAATACGAAATGTGCTTAAATGCTCCTCCTTCCGAAAGGCGAAAATGATGCCCCCCGGAAGTGCAGCAAGGATACCAATAATATAAGCAAGAAATTCAAAGGTTGCAACCTTTGACGCCAAAACGCCGATGGTCGAAAATAAAACAACGCCGGACTGTTCGCGTACGCCAATGCCGCCAAACGAGATTGGCAGGCTGGCAAACAAGGCAATGATCGGGATAAAAATACCGAAATAAATGAGGCTCAGGTTAACACCGACGGCGCGCGCCGCCCAATAGTGCGTCAGAATGCGCAAGCTTTGGACAAAAAACGAAATGGCGAACACCTTGAGTAAAACCTTTCGTTGGTGCTGAAAGCGGTTGACCGCCATATACACGTCATGAATCTTGTCAGTGACAAAGTCCGGTAAAAACGGCTTGAACAGACGCCCGATGGTTTTTCCCGATTTTTCATGAAACAGGAAAAACAATACCAGCATCCAGCTCGACAGGACGATGGCGATAAAATAGACCGTTTTCATCGACGTCAGCTTTTTGAACCAAAGCAACGACACAAACATGGCAATCGAGGTCAACATAAAAAAGCCGACGAATCGATCAAAGACGACCGTGGAAACCGCCGCTGTGCTGTCGCCGGAACGCTTTGTGACGTCGTAGATGCGAAAGGCGTCGCCGCCGACATAGCCGATCAAAAAATTATTAAAGAACAGGCCGACGTGGTAGAACGAGATGACGTGCCGCAGCGGCAGTTTTACATTTTGCGATCGCAAAAGGATAAACCACTGCAGCGCGCCCAATATATTACTGATCGAAAAAGTCAACACGCCCAGCAGCGCCCACCACCAGTTCGCCGTTCCCAACTGACGCCAGATGTTTTCAAGACCGATTCTGTGAATAAGCAAATAAATGAGAACAATGCTGATGAAAACTTTGACAAGATTCACAGCAACATTTTTTCTTTTCTCTCCGTTCAGCGTCCTTTCTCTCCTGTTTCCGTGCCGCACCATTTCCATGAAACGCTTACTGATTCATAACCGAATCTGCACTATTCATTTGCTTGCGAAGTTGCCGTATTTTATTTTGCGCCTCGGGGTCTTCGGGGTGCAGCGCCTGCCACTTTTCGAGTATGGCGATGGCCTCCGCGTAATTTTTATCCCGCTGCAACAGGCTCACATAAGCGCCGACGACTTCGGGATTTTCCGGATCCTGGTTGTAGGCCAGTTTTGCGAGTCGTGTAAACTCTTCCGGTTTTCCGGCAAACTGGTAATACTGCCCCACCTGCAACGGCAGTCGGGAATCCGGCGCCGGAATGACGTCAAAGGGCATGATCTCTTCCATCTTTTGAAGAGCACGGGCCAGGCCGTCATAATCCTTTTGCATCAACCGGGCATGCGCCAGGCGCAAAAAGGCGGCGCGATAGTTTTGCAGCAAACCGATGATATTATCGTTATAATAGACGTGCGGATTGTTGAGATTGCGATACTGGAAAACCTCGTTCAGGTTCCTTTCCAGCTCCTCCGCCTTTATGGTCTCCACTTTGTAGGGAACCAGCTTAAAGGCCAGGCCGTCCATGCGTAAATAGGGGTCGAGGCCGAGTTTATTTTTATCCGAAACGGTCACGGCAAAATAGACCGGCTTTCGCCACATGTTGGCGCCGAGGATATTCAACACCATATAGTCCTGAATGCGAATGGCCTGGTTAAACACCGTTGGCTTTACAGTAATCGTCAACGTGGTGTCGCCAAGAGCCGGCTTTTCATCCAGCGAGGCATATTCCGGTAAATCGGCGAGCTCTTTTTGCCTCACTTCGCCCGGAACCGGCACCTCGATCTTGCGCGTTTTCCATGGAATAATCTCCAGACTGTCGATCTCCCTGTTCGACAAGCTGATGGGCACCTTTGGCTCCTCCTCCTTTAATTGCTTGATGTACCAGGGCGTGTTGAGCAGACTCAGGTTGACGATGCGGACATCCCGCCGTATATTATAGACATACTGCAAAAACCACAATGGAAATGTATCGTTGTCGCCATTGGTAAAGATGATGGCGTCCGGTTCGCTGGTTTGCAGAATATTGTACGAATAATCGTAGGCGACATAATTGCCGCTTCGGTCGTGCTCCCTGTAGTTATGCGCAATTAAATTGACGGGGACAGCCAATGTAAAAAGGAGAATAAAACCGCCGGCCGCCACGTTGCGTAAAAGCCGTTTCTGTTGCAGCTCTTCCCTTAGCCATTCCATCACCGCTGTAACGCCGATGCCGATCCATACGGCAAAGGCGAAAAATGAACCGACAAAGACGTAATCCCTCTCTCGCGGCTGCGGGTCCTCCTGGTTCAGATAGAGGACAATAGCGATGCCGGTGAGGAAAAAAAGCACGCTGATAACCGAGGCATGTTTCCAGTCCTTGAAAAAATGATGGAACATGCCCAAAAGGCCCAAAAGAAACGGCAGTCCCAGCAATCCCTTCAATGAGATGATCTCCTGGATAAAACCATCCCGGCCGATTGTCGTGCCTTTGCCGATAAACTGCCAGCCAAAATAGCGCCAGTACATTTTATTGAGCTGGTATTCCCACATAAACTTCATTTGCTTGCCAAAATTATAGGTCTCGTAATTCTGACCCTTGTTATTATAGTTAAACTGCCAGTCCGGCGGCAAGCCTTTGTAACGGCGCGGCAGCGTGCCCCACGTTCCATATTGCTCGCGATTCAGATAGCTCACCATGCCTTCAATGGTTTCCGGATCGTTTTCATCCACCGCCGGATTCAGACCGGAGCGGATATAGATCATGGTATAGGTCGAATAGCCGGTCAGGACGAGCATCAAGGCCATTAATGCGAGCGTCAGAACCTTGTATTTCTTTGTCAGTGCATAAGCAATACCCACGGCCACGACGACAAAGGTAAGGCCCAGAATCCAAACGCCTAGTTCTCCGGCCAGCCGCGGAATATATTGTACAACGCCCGGATAAATCGCGGCAAAAGCTGTGGCCGTGGCGACAAGGAAAAAGATGTAATTTCGAAAACTGATTTCCTTTTCCCTGTCCGAGGTAAATATTGCGATGGCGATAAGGATGACGCCAATGATGCCGAGATTGACGCGAAACGGAATGCCGGCGGAGAGACCGATGAGCAATTCCGCAAAGGCGACCAGAAGGGTGAGGCCGATATAACCGGCAAACTTTTTAAAGGTGACGATTTTTTTGTGTGAATCCAGATATTTGAAATAGATGACCATAAAAACGGCCGGCAGCGCCAGGATCATGAGCAAGTGCACGGCCGTGGCCAGGCCAATCAGGTAGGCGATGATCAGCAAATAACGCTCGCTGCCGGGGTCGTCGGCCTTTTCCAGCCAGACG
>JAJRST010000360.1 GCA_024278645.1 bacterium
GACTAGAGTTCACCAATTTTCTTCAAAAAGTTATTATACACATTTTGAGAATACCATCTTCCTTTGGAGATCATTTCGTCAAGTAGAGGTTTGATATTGTCAATGATCCCCACATGTTTTGCTTTGAGAAGAATTGACAATGTTCTTGTGACATGAAGAGCGGAGTTCCGGGCAATTTTATATGCAAGATTTTCATCAATAATGACAAGGTCGGCATTTAGCTCCTTTGCGAGCAGGATTGTTTCAGCTTCCCCTAAATCGAGTTGATTCAACAAAAGGTCTTTGTAAAGTTCACCCTTTACTTTTCTTACCTGAATAAATTCGAGATCAATATCTTTATGTCCATAACTTTCTTTTGCTTTGATTTCGTTGTAGACGGCTTGAGGGACAATAATTTCGCCAAAGACGCGTCTGAGAATGTCTATTCTCTGAATTGAGGCGAGAGAAATGATTGGAGTCGTATTCGAGACGACGATCATAGCGGCTTCACCCTGTTCGCATCCTCAATGATCTCGTTTAATTCATCATCGTCATAGTCGAAGATAAATTCTTTTTCCTCGTTCAATTTTTCGATGAATTCTATTTTTGTATATCCAGCCAGTTCAGCCGCCTTGCCTAACGACAACTTTTTCTTGCGATATAATTGCAAAGCAGAAGAAAACAGAATTTCCTTTACAAAGTCATCTTTGTTTTGTTTCAATGAAAGAAGTATGTTTTCTTTCACCGGGAATGTAATGTCGATAGTTTTTTCTGACATACGCTTCTCCATAAAATCGAAAATGTTGCTGCAGCCGCTTTAAAAAGGTATAACAAATAACTATGAATGCAAACAAAATTTCTCTGCTTGATATTCTTCCTCTTGTTCCCAGGTTCCACCTGGAGAACAAGTAGCCAATCGGCTTTCCCGGCTGCCGGGAAGGCGATGCTGAGCCTCGCCAACATCTATTGTGCACCGCTGGCATAACTTTTCGCTCGCCGGGCAGAGCCCGGGAGCGAGGTGTAACTCGAGCGAAATTGTTTGTTTTGGACAAGTATGATTGAAGCTCTATTTTTTTACCGAACAACAGTTCGTTATTGCATCAGGGTCATCTTTTTTGTGTCTGTAAAAGTTCCGGCTTTAATGCGATAGAAATAGACGCCGGTGGTTGCTTTTTGTCCGGCTTGATTTGTCGCATCCCATGAAATAGTATAGAGCCCCGCCTCTTGATGACCAGACACAAGCTGTTTCACCAGATCGCCCTTGATGTTAAAGATAGCAATGTCCACATGCTGCTCGTCCGGCAGCGTATAGGAGATATTTGTCGCCGGATTAAAGGGGTTGGGATAATTCTGGCCCAGCGAGTACTCGGTCGGCAGTTCGATTGCTTCCTTTTTGACTGTGCGCTTGTCCAGCATTAGCGCTTCATCCAGCTCGCCCAGAGCGAATTCCGTAATCTGTCGCCATTCCGTGTCAAGGTCCGGTCGGACGATAACGATTTTGACATACCTGGCCACGAATGTCCGTTCGAATTTGTAGATCGGCGGCCATACTTTTGCATTGTCAATAATGACAGTGACGGCGTAACTGAAATCGGCCGAATCGGGTCCGGTGGTGGAGATATAAATATCCAGCTCCTGCACCTGACGGAAGTGGAAATTGTTGTCTTCTGGCCCGTTGCTGGCGACAACAGTGACGCGGTTGAACTGGCAGGGGCCATCTTCCACTTCAAAGACTCCCCATACCTCACCGTTTTCATCTTCACCGACAGTGGCGGTGCCGTCCCAGCCAAACAGGTCCTTATCCACCGCATTGCTCCATGGCTCTTTGGCGAATTCCGGCGAGCCGCTGTGATAAACGAGGTCGGCATCCCACGGCAGCTTTGTATCGCTGATATGGTCGTTTATAGAGGTTGTATCCTCCCAGAAAATGCCGAATTTGGCTTCCGAAATTTGTGTATATTCACCGATGACGCCTGTTTTGCTCAACGAGCCGGTGGTGCAGACGCCGCCCTCCGGAAGGGTGGACTCGTCGACGTTGACGACATATTCGCCGCCCTGCAGTCCGTTGAACTTGACCCAGCCGCCGGCGTTGGTCAGATGTTTGTCATAAGCTGCCGCGTCGCCATCTTTGTTCAAAAGAACGAGAATGTCTTTCATTCCCTCTTCATTCGTATCGATGGCCCCGTTGGCGTTTCTGTCATACCAGACTGTGGCTTTAATCGAACCAAGCCATGTGCCTTCTCCCTTGACTTTGTAGGTAAAAGGCGTTTCGCCGACATCCGAGGAGAGGATGGTGATCAAACTGGAGTCCGGCCCATCGGTTTCAGGATCGAAAACCACCTTGAAAACCAAGCTGGAATCGGGATCGAGCTGATCAATGCCGCCAGTGGCCAATGGGCTTTGCGGATCAATGACTGCCCAGAAAACAGGACTGTTGGAGCTGGCAATGCCTGTCAAAGTCAATGGCCAGTTGCCGGTGTTTTTGATGGTCATGGACAATGTGTCCTGCGTCTCTCGCGTGTAGACGTCGCCAAAGTCAGTTCCCTTCGCTTGTGTTGGATTCATATCGCCGTTTTGGATATCAGTCGCTGCGGTTAGCTCGATGTCTTCGATCCCGCCGATCCCCTGCATGGCGAATGTGTAGGGCGAATCATCCGAGTTGTGTGCCAACGAGAGCGTTGTTAGTACAGTATCGTTGACGTTCGGGGTGTAGGTGACTGCGAATGCTTTTTTGTCGCCCGGGATAATGGTCAGGGGCGAAACCTGGGTGCTCACGGAAAAATCGGAGGAGCCGATCAGGACAACGCCCGGCGTAGAGAGAACGAGAGCAGCATTGCCGACATTCTCGACATAAAATGTACGTGTAACCGCGCCGTCGGGAATGTGACGCAGACCAAAGTCGGTGCTGTCGTCGACCGAGGGCGTCACATCGCCGTCCTGGATGATCGCGCTGCTGTATATTTCAATAAAGGGGAAAATGCCATGCCCGGACAAAGCGACAGTATAGGGATTGTTTGTTGGGTCGTCGCTGGCAATGCTCATCGTGGCATTGACGACGCCGGTATCGGTTGGAGCAAATTGAACCGAAAAAGTTGTCGACCCACCTGCAGCCACGGGCGATGTCGGTTGGGAGACGACGCTAAAGGCTGCATCTCCAGAGATGGAGACAAAGGGCGAGCCACTGAGATGAAGAGGGCCGTTACCTTGGTTTTTAATCGTGTAAACAACAGTCGCGCTTTGGTCTCTGAGTACATCGCCATAATTATAAGAGCCGCCGCTGGCAATGTCAGAGCCGTCTTGTTCGAGGGTCATGTTCGGGTCCGAATCGGGCACTGTCGTCGTACCCTGAAAGAATATATTTATGTCGTCCATGGCGAAATCGTTGCCAAACACAATCACCTGCTGGTTCCTCAGTTTTAGAACCGGGCGTACAGTGGTGGCTGTAAACGTTGCAGTAAGTCGTTGCCAGACGCCGACGTTGGTTGGGATCAGGAGTGAACTCTCCACACCATCAGCGGAAAATATCATGCAGGCTGGGATGCCTGCGCTTACATTTGTGACCCAGATGGAAAAATCGTAATTCTCACCAATTGTCAGATCTTCCGTAACCGTGCCTTGCCATACGATGTTGCCGGGAATTCCATTGCCATTAACGATCATCATCAGAGTCCCGCCATCCGTATGATCGCTCATACTGGTAAAGCCGGGATGCGAGAATTGTGGATTACTGTCTACGGTGTAAACGCCTTCCGGAAAAAGCGCGTTAGGGCCCGGCGCGAAATAGACATAATCGCTCGTAAAACCCGTGTTTCCAGCTTCAAAGTCGCCGTTACTGACAATGTTTGCCAAACCCGGAACTGTCGCTGCGGCGATACAAATAGCGCACAAAATAATTGTGGCAAAGCCTGATTGTTTGTGATTTTGCATGTTTTTCCTTTCTGTCCAATTGCATTGTTCATCCATTTCCACCATAAAATTAAACTTTTATTAGGCTCCTTTTTTCCTCCCTGTTTGTTATGCGGATTATAAAACAAAAATCGACAGACTCTAAGAATCTTTGATTTGCAAAGATCTCGACAAAAGCTGATTTGGGGTTTAGGTTGTGAAAAATTACAAGGGCAAGCCCAAAATGATATTGTTAAATTGAGCAGTTAGCAAAGAGTAAACAAGGAAAGAGGAGAGTAGCAAAGATGCTAATGTAGAGAGTTAAATCTTTATCGGATCCCGGTCAACGATTGCAGAATTAATATTCCCATATCGTCCGATGGGTGCAAAACGTTGGACGTCATTTGAATAAAATAATTGCCAAGCGTCATACTATTTGCCAACATATCGGCTTTTTACAAATATTATGCCATGCAAATTTAACGCATGTCCTGATTGGCAATATGTAATAAAAACAATTAATTAAAATGATTTTTTAGCGATTTGTTTTGTTTTATTGTTTATCATGCAAGTGTCTAATAATCGTCGCCAAAAGTCTGATCTGTTTAAAAATAGTAATGCAAAAGTATACATAGTAAATTTATCCGATCAAATCACCTTAAACGGCATTCCTTTCGATTCGGTTATAAATCTCGAGCGCTAACTTGGCAAGCTCCTCTTGTTCCCAGTTTCCCCTCGGAGAACAAGCAGCCAACATCCTATATCATAATTGAGAGCTTACATTGATATTTTCAATAACTTTTCGATTTAACCTTTCCATTTAGTTCGATTTTTTTACAAGTCAATTCGATATATGGTTTAATTGCATCAAATTCCGATTTAGATGATATAGTTAACTCGACATCCCCGGTGCCGAAATGTTTAAGGCGACTAACATCGCGAAAAAAAGGGGGTGATCCTTTGATTTCAGTTGGTTTTAGTTTTAAATAAAGTTTAATCTTCTCCAAATGAGGTTCCATACAAATAATGTTTTCTGATGTTTTATATGCGATATAATATTTTCTGGGAACTTCTTTCATTAATGAGTCTAATCCTAAAATATATTTACGAATATATTGAATTAAATTTTGAATATAAGGGGGCTTGCCCTCGATATGCAACTCCAAAGGATATACTCTAATGGGTCTTTCAATAATTACTTCAATTAATTTCCCGGTTTCATCT
The DNA here is from genome assembly GCA_024278645.1 of bacterium. GTDB lineage: Bacteria > Zhuqueibacterota > Zhuqueibacteria > Residuimicrobiales > Krinioviventaceae > JAJRST01. The sequence continues at coordinate 5,089 of JAJRST010000360.1, forward strand.
TGGATATATTTTATTTTCCGCTGTCTTTTATGTCGTTTCCTAGCAGCATCGATGGTGCGTTTTCGATATTCCTCATCTTCATGATAACGATTTCGGGAATATTCCTTGACTTTTTCACGAAAAGACGGATCATTCTTATATTTTTGGTTTACTCTCGCAAGAATAGTTTCCTTGTTTCTTTGATAATAGGTTGTTTTTTTCTTCTGCATTTTGATCAATTTTATTCTTTTTGAGATTGGACGTTGCCGACAATGTTTTACAATAATAGCAGAATTGTAAATCAGAAGCAAGAAAAAAATCGTAACTATTCAGCTCCAAGACAGAAATAAAGACAAAACCGTTTTGGGCAATACGATTAATAATTCTCCACGTAAAAGTTTGCTATTCTAATCGTTATTCCATGCCATAAGGTCATGACGTTTTTTGGGGGAACTAGTGGTTTTTCCCGTAATAGTTTTGCCTTCAGAAATGCATTGACGGCGAGTGTGTA
>JAJRST010000361.1 GCA_024278645.1 bacterium
CACCTGCCCGGTGATGGCCACCAGTGGAATCGAATCCAGGTAGGCCGTGGCCAACCCGGTCACCAGGTTTGTGGCGCCGGGCCCGGATGTGGCGATGCATACGCCGACCTTGCCGGATGCGCGTGCAAAGCCGTCGGCGGCGTGCACCGCGCCCTGCTCGTGACGCGTCAAATAAAACGGCAGATTCTCGTTGTACATCTTGTCGAAAATATCAATCACTGCGCCGCCGGGGTATCCAAAAACAGCCCCGACTTTTTCCTGTTTGAGAGCATGCAGGATCATTTCCGCACCGGTCATCGCTTTTTTCATAAGTTTTTTTCCTTTGTTAATCCTCTGGCGTTAATATTGTGACAGTCTTTTTTTATCAACGATTAGGAGAATACGGCGTTTTACACCCATTTCTCAACTGGCTTCAATTGACGAAACATTAGCAACACACGAGTCCAGTGATGCGCGAGGGTTTACCTTTGGGTTGTTAAATTTTACAGATGGAGTTTTTTGTTGTCAGGTTTGCCTCTTGCACCACTTTTTTTCAACGGAGCAAGAGGTTGATAATGACGAGGCCTAGTAGCAATAGGCCAGGTACGGAACCATATAGAAGAACTACGGGAAGACGAAGAGCACACAGCGCGCCGGTGGCGTCGATTTCCGCACAAGTGTTGAAAAAGTTTTGTTGGCTGTGTGCATACATGGAAATATGAATCCTATTCGTTTAATGTTGTTATAATTTAGTAAAATAAATATAAATATCAAGCGAAAAAATCGACGCATAAGTGGATGATTAAAGTAATTCATCGACAGGTGAAGCCGGGATTTTCAAACCTTGCTTTTAACGCCATCGGCTTGTATATTTTAATTTTATAGCATCATTAACTCCTCACCGACTTCTGTAAAGGATGCTCCATGATTAAAAAAATCACCTTTTTGATTCTGCTCGGCGCTACGCTTCTGTTTTCCGAAAACAGAACGGATGCCATACGCCAGGCCATTAATGCGGCAAATGCGAACTGGCAGGTCGGCGACAGTTGGGTTTCAAAATTGACGCCGGAAGAGTTTGCGCGTTTGTGCGGCGCGCCGTTGCAGCCCGCGGTTGGTCCCAATGCAAAGTTGATCGCGCTGCAACCGGCGGATTTGCCCGCCAGGCTGGATTGGCGCGACAACAACGGCAATTGGGTGACCTCGGTGAAAAACCAGGGCGCCTGCGGCAGTTGCTGGTCCTTTTCCGCCGCGGCGCAGGTGGAAGCCTGGTGGCAAATTTATCACGCCGATCCGGACAGCAACATCGACCTCTCCGAGCAGTATGTCCTTTCCTGCGCCAACGCCGGCTCCTGCGCCGGCGGCCTCGTCGAAGCGGCGTTGACTTTTTATCAGCAAAACGGCGTCGTGCTCGAAGCCTGTATGCCCTACCAGGCGGACGACGCCGTCGATTGCTCCAGCGCCTGTCCCGATTCCGAGCGGCATGTCGTCACGATCCCCGGCTGGGGCTATGTCACCCTGGAAGAGGCGATCGTTGAAAACATCAAGCAGGCCGTCTATCGGCATCCGGTATCCGCTTCCTACACGGTGTTCGAGGATTTTCAGCATTACGACGGCGGCGTGTACGAGCATGTGTGGGGCGACGTCGTCGGCGGCCACGCCATTCTCATCGTCGGCTGGGACGACGCCGAGGAATGCTGGATCGTCAAAAATAGTTGGGGCGCCAATTGGGGCGAGGACGGCTACTTTCGCATCAAATGGGGCGATTCCGGCATGGGCAAGAGCGTGCCTTTTATCTACGACGACATGACCGGCGCCGCGCTTGAGCTGTCCACGGATGTGCTTGACGTCTCCCTCGTCGGCGGCGATTCCATAACCGAAATCATAACCCTGAAAAACCTGGGAACGGAGACGCTGCAATTCTCGCTCATCGATTATGAAATTCCGGTGGCGTTTCATCCAAGCGACTTTAACTCTTTTGACGGCTCCTCCTGGTGGTGCGGCGACCCCTTTGTCGGCGGCTACCAGAATCACTGGCTGCAATACCTGAGTACGCCGATCATTGATTTGTCGGCGACGGCATCTCCGCAATTATCCATTCAAACTTTTTGGGCGATCGAACCGCCCGCCGGCGCCCCGGCGCCGTGGGACGGCTGGGACGGCGCCAACGTGTGGATTTCAACGGACGGCGGCGAGAGTTTTCAGGTCATTCGGCCCATCGAACCCGCCTACACCTGCCAGGACCTGTGGGCGTTCGGCAACGCCGAGCAGGGATGGGACATGGGCACGGGCATCGCCGGCTGGGCCGGCGCCAGCCGCGGCTGGCAGGCGGCGCGCTTTGATCTCTCCGACTATAAAACGGAAAGCGTGGTCATTCGCTTCGCCTTTGCCTCGGACATGGGCTTTTGTACGGATGACGACAGCACAGTCATCGGATTTCTTGTGGATCAAATTAAAGTCGCAGACGGCGACAGCGTTCTGTTTTTTGACAACGGCGATGACGTCCATTCCATGCAGCGTGAAGGCTTTGGCGTCAAAACGGCGAACTGGATTTCCATTGACAACGGCGCCGGCGATCTGGCGCCGGGCGAATCCAGGGATGTCCCGGTCATCATCTCGGCAAAAGATCTGCAAGCCGGCGACTACCAGGGCCTCATTGCCGTGTCGTCGAACGACACCACCGCGGACGCGGATGTGCGCATCAATTTAACCGTCGCCGCGCCAGGCTTTGATCTGGCCGTCAAGGAGATCGACGCGCCGGAGACGATCCGCATCCTGTCCACCTTTTCTCCCGCCGCCAAAATCTACAACCTGGGCGTCAACGACGTCGGCGATTTCGACGTCGTCTGCCGCATGAGCCGCGAAAACGAAATCGTCTACGCCGACACCGTGCACGTCTCCTCTTTGGCTTCGATGACCTCGCGGAGAGTGACCTTTGAAGCGACGACGATCCTGGATACCGGGTTTGTTCGCATTGTTGCGTCAATTCGGAATTTTACCGCCGACCAGGTGTCGGCGAATGACGCCTCGGTCAGAAATATTTATATTACCAATTTGCTGGATGATTTTGAATCCGGAGCCGGCCTGTGGGCTTTGGACGGCGGCTGGGGCGTCACCGACAAGTTCAAGGGCTGGCAGAGCGAATTTGCCGCGCATGTGAACGACGGCGTCGTTCCCTACCTTCCGAATATGGATGCGGCCATGACTTTTATCGAGCCGCTTCCCACCGCGGGACTGGACAGCCTGGCCCTGTCCTGGTGGTCATGGATTTACACGGAAGAGAACGTGGATAATTGCTATCTGGAGGTCAGCGCCGACTCGACGACCTGGGTCGCCGCCGATACGATGACCGGCTCTTTACCCGAATACGATTTGCGACGCGTCGACCTGACGCCATACATTGATCGTTCCTCGGAGCGCCTGTGGTTCCGCTTTCGTTTTGTCAGCGATGCGGATGACGAATTTGTCGGCGTGTTTATCGACGATGTGCGCCTCTTTGCCGTGCCCGGAGACGGCCTTGCCGTTGCTGTGCACGAACAAGTACAGTCGCCCGGCGACTGGCGCCTGCAACAGAATTATCCCAACCCGTTCAACCCGGCGACGACAATTCGCTATAATATTCCGAAACCGGCGAGGGTCACGGTGAGTATATATAACCTTAACGGTCGGTTGCTTGAAACCATTGTCAACGAGAACCAGAGCGCCGGCGAACACAGCGTCGAGTGGCGGGGCGGGGGCTATGCAAGCGGTCTTTATTTTTATAAAATGGAGGCGACCTCGGAATATGGCGATAGCTTTCGGGCGTTTAAAAAGATGTTGCTCGTGCGCTGAAAATTTCTAATACGGAGAATGTTTTGCAAAGACTCTTTATCATCCTTTTTACGATTCTTTTATGGGTCGGCGGCTATGCCGAAATCGGCAAGCTCGGGCCGCGTCTCGGTCGGATCGCCCTGTACCCTGAAAAAGCCCGCTTTGTCGAACCCGGCCTTTTGAAAAAAAGCGGCGGTCGGGAATCCATTCGCGTCATCGTCACCTTTGACGGCGACCTGGACGACCTGCGCCGCGCCGGCGCCTCGGTCATTTGCGCCCGCGATAATATTGCCGTGGTCGCCGTACCGCTGAGCCAACTGAAAACGCTGTCATCTCTTCCCTCCGTCGTGTACGTGGAAGCGCCGTTGCCGGCAACGGCGCAACTGGACGCAAGCACGCAGCTCATCCAGGCCGTCAAGGCGCGAACCCTGAGAGGCGTCACCGGTCGCAATGTCATCGTCGGCATCATCGATTCCGGCATCGATTACACCCATCATGATTTCCGCAAGGCCGATGGTTCCACAAGAATTAAATACCTGCTCGACTTGAGCGCCTCCGGCCCGGTATACGGCGGCGTCGTTTATACGGAGGAGGACATCAACAACGCCTTGAACGGCGTGGGCGTCGTGGATGAGATCGACGCCAGCGGCCACGGCTCGCATGTTGCCGGCATTGCCGCCGGCGACGGCAGCGACGGCGACGGCTATGGCGTTTATGCCGGCGTGGCTCCGGAGGCCGACCTGGTCATTGTCAAGGCCACGCGCGACGACCAGGGGCGCGAGTTTCTCACCGTCGATCAGATTCTGGCGTTGACGTTTATCGACAGCGTCGCCGCTCTGCTGGGCAAGCCCTATGTGGCCAACCTCAGTCTCGGCGGCCACAACGGCGCGCATGACGGCACCTCGTCGACGGAGCGTTTTATCGACAACCTCGTCGGACCCGGCAAGCCGGGAAAAGTGGTGATCACCGTCGCCGGCAACGACGGCGAAGCCGATGTGCATGCCAGGGTCGCCGTCAACTCCAGCTCGAATTCGGTTATCTCCTTTAATATCAACGCCTATCAACCGCAAGGCGGGGCCGGCAACGACATGGTGGTGCTGGACGGCTGGTATGATGGGGCGGTTAAAATCGGCGTCAAGCTGACCTCGCCCTCCGGTAAAAGCTACGGCCCGGTGCAGCCGGGCAATGTGCTGGATCGTACGACCGACGAAGGGACGATTTACATCTGGAACGGCTTTTATGACAGCGGCAACGGCTACCAGCCGGGCGCCAATCCGCTGAACGGCGACCGCGAGTTTTATATCCAGATCAGCGACGAGGATTCGCAAAAATGGCCGTCGCCGGGAGAATGGACGGTTGAGCTGTCCGGCTCCGGCGGCACGGTGGACGCCTGGATCGCCACCGCCACCATGGATGCGAGTTTCCTGCAAGGCAAGGTGGATGACGGAAAACTGGCCATTCCCGGCACGGCGCGAAACTCGATCACCGCCGCCGCCTATATCAGCAAAAAAAACTGGTACGATCTCGACGGCAACCACCTCACCTTTGATTCCAACGGCGAATATGACAAGGGCGACATTGCCGGGTTTTCCAGCCCGGGCCCTGTGCGCACAAGCAGCTACCAAAAGCCGGAGATCGCCGCGCCGGTGCAGATTATCGTCAGCACCTATTCCGAACAGGCGCCGCCGTCAAACCCCTATAGCATATTTGCGCAAACAGACCCGCGTTACCCCAACGCGCTCATTAACCAGGACGGAGATCATGCCTTGAACAGCGGCACAAGCATGGCGGCGCCGCATGTGGCCGGCGCAGCGGCGCTGATTCTGGAACTATTCCCCGATCTGACGGCCGTGCAAGTAAGAGAAATGCTGATCAACGCCGCGGACACGGATTCCTATGTCGGCCAGACGCCCAACAACGCCTGGGGCTGGGGCAAGCTGAATGTGTTCAAGGCGCTGCAGATCATCCCCGGCGAGGAAACGCCGGCAAAGTTGATGCTGCACGTGCCGGCGCCCAATCCCTTTCTCAACCAGACGCGCATCGATTTTGATCTGCCAATTGTGCGCAATGTCGGTAACATTAAAATAGCCGTTTACAACGCCATCGGTCAGCACGTTCGGACGCTTGTTGATGAACAGAAAAACATCGGCTCGCACACGGTTTACTGGGATGGACGGGATAGCTTTGGGTCGCCGGTGGGCGGCGGCGTTTATTTTGTGCAAATGAAATTTGACAATAGCGAAATAGTGAAAAAAGTTGTATTTTTAGGTAGAAATAAATAATCAGGTATAAACATAAATTGTTGGCAAACTATTTAAATTGGGAGGACCGTTATGGCTTCTTTATTGGACAGCATTAGAGACGGTTTGGAGTTGGTGGTTGATAAAACCGAAGAGTACGGCAAAATCGGCAAACTCAAGGTGGACATCTTTGGCATCAAAAGAAACATCGAAAAACAATTCACGGAACTTGGCGGACGAACTTTTGAAATCCTCACCGGCGACGGCCCCAAGACCGTGTCCAAGGACGACGAAGTCAAACAGATCGTTGAAGAAATTCAAAACCTCGAAGAACAGTTGAAGCAAAAAGAGGCGGAAATTGAAAAGGTAAAAGAAGAAAAGGAACAAGAGCGTCAGCAGCGCCAGGCCGCCCGCCAAAAAGATGAAGAGGTCAAGGTGGAAGATGCCGATGAACCCATCGATGCTTCAGGCGCCGAGGATGCGACTATTATCGAAGAAAAAGGAAAAGAGAAAAAAGAATAAATTGATGAACAGGTCAAACGTTGATAAACACATTGCCGGGACACTCGCCGCTGTCCTGGCAATTTTTGTTTTATTCACCGCCGCACCGATTTGCAGCCAGGAGACGCCGATCTTTGGCGTGGATAATGTTTCGCGTCCGCCGTATTACCGGCAAATGCCCTTTTTTGAGCAGACCACGCCCATGATCTCCATTGCCGCCGTCGGCGATCTGATGATGAGCTCCTGGATCATCGACGTCGTCAAAGAGAAAGGCGTGCATTACCCGTTTGACGGCACGCGCGCCATTCTCTCCGCCGTCGACATTGCCATCGCCAACCTGGAAGCCCCGCTCACCGCCGACGGCGAGGAATTTGCCGATAAAAAGTACACCTTTAAGGCGCCGCCGCACTTTGTATCGGGCATTGCCGCCGCCGGCTTTGACGTGGTCACCCTGGCCAACAATCACATCATAGACTTTGGCTGCGAGGGCCTTTCGAATACGATGACCACTTTGCAGAATGCCGGCATAGAACATAGCGGCGCCGGAGAGAATCGTCGCCAGGCCTGCTCGCCGGCGTTCATCGACGTCAACGGCGTTAGCGTCGCTTTCCTCGGATTTTCCATGACCTATCCGAAGGAATTTTGGGCGACGCCCGACTCGTGCGGAACCTGCTACCCGACCGAGGAGCTTTTGCACCGCGTGATTTCAGAGTGCGAGCAACAGGCGGATCTGACGGTGGTCAGCTTTCATTGGGGCGCTGAAAAGCACACCATGCCGCGAGAGTACCAGGTGGAGTATGGCCGCATGGCCATCGACTTTGGCGCCGACCTGGTGCTGGGGCACCATCCGCATGTGCTGCAAGGGTTGGAGCTTTATAAAGGAAAGTTGATCGCCTACAGCCTAGGCAATTATGTATTCGCCTCCTACAGCAACGTCGCCAAAACGAGCGTCATTTTAAAGGCGAAAATCGACGCCGGAGGCCTGGTGCTGGCAAGGCTGACGCCCATCAATGTGCACAATGCCGTCGTCGAATTTCAGCCGCTTCCCCTCGCCGGCCGGGCGAAGAAAAGCGTGCTCGATGATCTGAACGCCATGTCGGCGCCCCTCAATGGCGGAAAAAAATTGATCGATGACGACGGCTATATTTTGCCGTCGCGGATTCTTTCGACGCCGCCCACTTTCGGCGCCGACTAGCGTGGTGAGAGTGAAATGCCCAGCGGTGCGAAAGAAAAATATTGGAATTAGACGCAATATTTTCAACACTTCAATTTCGAGCGCTCAATTTAGCTGTGGAGGGATTATATGCATGAATCCACAACGATTTCCGTGGCGGCCAACGGGCCCGCCGTTCTTGCATTTACGTTATACCTCATTGCTATCGTCCTCATCGGCGTTTTTTCCACCCGGTTTTCATCCAAGGGCATCGGCGAGTTTTTCCTGGGCGGCCGGCGGATGAACCGCTTTGTCGTCGCCCTCTCCGCCGTGGTTTCCGGGCGCAGCGCCTGGCTGCTTTTGGGACTCACCGGCATGGCCTACACGCGCGGCGCCTCGGCGCTGTGGGCGTGCGTGGGCTATATTGTCGTCGAATTGCTGCTTTTCCTCACCCTGGCGCCGGCGCTGCGGCGGCAGACGGAGGCTTACAACGCCATCACCCTGCCGGATTATTTCGAGGAACGTTTTGCCGACGCATCGGGCCTGCTGCGCATCGCCTCGGCGGCCATCATTTTTCTGTTCATGATCGCTTATGTAGCGGCGCAGTTCAAAGCCGGCGGCAAGGCGTTCGCCTCCAGCTTCGGCCTCAGCGCCAACGAAGGGCTGCTGCTCACCGCCGGCATCGTCCTCGTCTACACCATGCTCGGCGGCTTTCTCGCCGTCTCGATCACCGACCTGGTGCAGGCCTTTTTCATGATCATCGCCCTCGTAGCGACGCCGATCATCGCCGTGGTCAAATTCAACGGCTGGGCCGCGGTGACCCAGGCGCTGGCCCCGGCGCATCTGGATATTTTCGCCCTCGGCGGCGGCGCGCTCATCGGCTTTCTCGGCATCGGCCTCGGCTCCCCCGGCAACCCGCACATCCTGGTACGCTACATGTCCATCGACGACCCGAAACAGCTCAAAGCCTCGGCCATTGTCGGCACCTTTTGGAACGTGGTCATGGCCGTCGGCGCCATTTATATCGGGCTGATCGGCCGTGCGTTTTTCCCCATCGCAGAGATGTTGCCGCACGGCGACGCCGAAAACGTATTTCCGCTGCTGGCGCAAAACGTTCTGCATCCCTTTTTGTTCGGATTGATCATCGCCGCCATTTTTGCGGCCATCATGTCCACTGCGGATTCGCAACTTTTGGTCGCTTCTTCCAGCGTTGTGCGTGATATTTATCAAAAAATTCTCTGCAAAGGCCAAGAGATCGAACAAAAAAAGCTAGTGCGGCTGAGCCGCGGCGTCGTGTTTTTTCTCGTCGTCGCCGCCATTGTTCTCGGCTGGCTCGCGGCGGACTGGATTTTCTGGCTAGTGCTGTTCGCCTGGGGCGGGCTCGGCGCCGCCTTTGGCCCGACGATCATCCTGTCGCTGTTCTGGAAGCGAACGACCAAATGGGGCGTGCTCGCCGGCTTTATCGTCGGCACGCTGACCGTCATCATCTGGAAATCGTCGCCGACGTTGCACGCCATGATGTACGAGCTTGTGCCGGCGTTTTTGCTTTCGTTGCTCGTCACTGTCGTCTTTAGTCTGGTGACGCAGCGAAGGAAAGAAAATTTATGAATGTCTTAACCGTTGCCGTTTATTAATGGCATTATATGCTTTTTCGACAATATTTTATTCTACAGCTTAATTTGAGACCTGAAATGGCAAAAGATCAAAACTCGCGAAGCCGCAATGACTTGAAGATTTCCAAACCCCTCAAAAAAGCTCTGCGATTTCTTTGCGGCTTGGCGGCTTTGCGTGATTTCTTTTTTACTTGGCTCTGGCCTGTGCAGTTCCGGAGGAATACATGACTAGTTTGAAAATCGATCACATTCACAAATCGTACGGCGACGTCCACGCCGTCAACGATCTCAGTATAAAAGTAGAGCAAGGCCAAATCTTCGGCCTCCTCGGCCCCAACGGCGCCGGCAAGACCACGACCATCCGCATGATCATGGACATCATCCGGCCGGACCGGGGCACGATTGAAATCCTGGGGCAACCGAACACCGTGCAACTGCGCAACAAAGTGGGCTATCTCCCCGAGGAACGCGGGCTGTACAAAAAAATGACCGTGCAGGAGGTTATCCTCTTTTTCGCGGAGATCAAGGGCGTGGCGCGAAAAACGGCTGTCGGGCGCATCGATGTTTGGCTTGACAAACTCGATCTGTTGGACTGGAAAGAAAAAAAGGTTGAGGAGCTGTCACGCGGCATGCAGCAAAAGCTGCAATTTATCTGCACCGTGCTGCACGAACCGAAACTGATCATCCTGGACGAACCCTTTACCGGCCTCGACCCCGTGAACAGCAATCTGCTCAAGGATGTGATTCTGGAATTGAAGAAAAACGGCGCTACGATTATTTTTTCGACGCACTTGATGGAGCAGGTGGAGAAGCTTTGCGAAGCGATTTGCCTGATCGACAAGGGGCGCAGCGTGCTGCAGGGCGCCTTGTCCGATGTAAAAAAACAGTTTGGCAAAAACCGCATCAAAATGCGCTACGAGGGCGAGGCCTCGTTTCTAAACGACACGTCGCTCGTCGACTCTTATGACGACTATGGCCAATATGTCGAAATTCGTCCGGCCGCCGGCGTCACGCCGCAACAGATCCTTGCCAGGGCGATAAACGAAGCGACCATTGAGCATTTTCAAGTCGCCGAACCCTCTTTGAACGAGATATTCATCAACGTCGTCAAATAAAGGAGTGAAATTGTGAATAAAATTTTTGCCATTCTAAAGCGCGAATATCTCACCCGCGTCAAGACAAAAGGATTCATCATCGGCACCTTTTTGTTGCCCGTATTCATTCTCGCGGCGTCGCTGGCCCCCGCCCTGCTGATGCAACTCAACAAAGGCGCGGAAAAGAAACTGGTCATCATCGACCAGACAGGACGGTTGCAGCAGCCTCTGACACAAGCCTTTACCGCCTTGAAGGACAAAGACGACAAGCCGATGTTCACAGTGCAGCCGCGAAGCGCCAATCTGCCGCTGGATTCGCTGAAAAAAGAACTCAACAAAAGGATAAGCGACGGCGACCTGGACGCCTACCTCATCCTTCCGGACAGCGTGTTTGAAAACAACAAGTTTGAATTGTACGCCAAAAACGTCGGCAATTTTGATTTCGTGCAACGCGTGGAGCGCACGGTCAGCGACGTGGTTCGCAACATGCGTCTCAGCGAGGCAGGCATGGATGCGGAACTGGTGAAAAAGCTCAACCAATGGGTCAACGCCAAAACCTTCAAGGTGGATGAAAAGGGCAGCTCGGAACAGCGCGCCGAAGTCTCTTTTATTTTCAGCCTCATCATGGGCATGATGCTTTACATGATGCTGATCATGTACGGTGCGTTTGTTATGCGGGCGGTCATCGAGGACAAGAACTCACGCGTCGTCGAAGTCATCATATCATCGGTCAAGCCGCATCAATACATGGCCGGCAAGGTCATGGGCATCGGCGCCACGGGATTGACGCAGTTTTTGATCTGGGTGATTACGGCTGTGTTGATTTCAGCGTACGGCGTCGCC
>JAJRST010000362.1 GCA_024278645.1 bacterium
CTGAGCGCCACGGCAAACGGCAGGCGGGAAAGGTCGTCGGACATCAGGGCGATGTCGGCGGTCTCCAGCGCCACATCCGTGCCGCCGGCGCCCATGGCAATGCCGACAGTGGCGTTGGCCATGGCCGGGGCGTCGTTGACGCCGTCGCCGACCATGGCGATTTTGCCGTGCTTTTTCAGATAGTCACGAATGGCGGCAACTTTTTCTTCCGGCAGTAGCCCGGCCTTGAATTCCGTGATGCCCACCTGGCGACCAATGGCGGCCGCCACTCTCTCGTTATCGCCGGTCAGCATGATCAGCGCCCGGATGCCCAATTTGCGCAGTTTTTGCAGGGAACTTGCGGCGTTGTCGCGCGGCCGATCGGCCAGGGCGACGATGCCGATAAACTGATTTGCCACCTGAACCAGCATGGTGGTGGCGCCGTTTTCTTCCAGCTCTTCTATTTTGCTGATAATGGAGTCCGGCGGTCGCTCGGTCTGGGTTTCCGTAAAAAGCTTCGGATTGCCGATGGCAACAAGCTTGCCGTCAATTTTGCCCCGGATGCCCTTGCCGGCAAAGTCCTGAACATTGTCGGCTTCGGTCAGCGCAATCTTTTGCTCCTGCGCTTTTTGTAGAATGGCGCGCGCCAGGGGATGGTTGGAACGACTTTCCACGCTGGCTGCTATGCGCAGCAGCTCATTTTCGCTCATGTTGTTCAGCGGAATAAGAGAAGTCACCTCCGGCTTGCCGCGGGTGATGGTGCCGGTCTTGTCAAAAGCGATGGCGCGCAGCGAGCCCAGATTTTCCAGATGCACGCCGCCCTTGATGAGCACGCCGTTGCGCCCGGCCTGGGCAATGCCGGAGAGAATGGCCGCCGGCGTGGCAATGGCCAGCGCACAGGGCGAAGCGGCCACCAACACGGCCATGGCGCGCAAAAAGGACACCTTCCAGGAAAGCCAGCCAATGAGCGGCGGGGCAAAGATGACCACCAGCACGCCAACCAGAATGACCGGAACAAAGATGCGTTCGAATTTTTCGGTGAACAACTGCACCGGCGATTTTTGCGTCTGCGCTTCTTCCACCATCTGCACGATCCGCGCCAGGGTGGTGTCTTTTGCCAGCCGCGTCACTTTTATTTCCAGCGCCCCGCCGCCGTTGACCGAACCGGCAAAAACTTTTTCGCCCGGCGCTTTTTCCACCGGCACGCTCTCGCCGGTGATGGGACTTTCGTCCACCGGCGAATGACCCTCCACAATCTCGCCGTCAATTGGAATGCGCTCGCCCGGTCGCACGATCACCACGTCGCCGCGCTGCAGCTCTTCCACGGACAGCTCGGTTTCCAGGCCGTCGCGGCGCACCAGGGCTGTCTTGGGGGTAATCTGTCCCAGCGCCTTGATGGCGTGCCGCGCCCGGTCCATGGCATAGTGCTCCAGGGAGTGGCCTAGGCTAAAGAGAAACAGCAACAGGGCGCCTTCCGGCCACTGCCCCAGAATAGCCGCGCCCACGGCAGCGACGACCATCAGGAAATCGATGTCGAATCGCAGGTGGCGGACGGCTTTTAACCCATGACGGGTGGCGTCATAGCCGCCGGTGATATAGGCCAAAATGTAGAGAGAAATGGCGACGCCGGGGGGCAGGTGCAGCAGCTTTTCTCCCGCGAAGCCAATCCCCAAAAACAGTCCGGCCAGCAATGCCAGCAGCAGCTCCCAGTTTTCCTGCAGCCAGGTGGCCTGCTTTTCCTCTTCCACCTGGTAGCCCATTTGTTGAATGAGATTGACGATGTTTTGATGATTGGTCTTTTGCGTATCGTATTCGATGCGCATCTTTTCGGCAGCGTAATTCACCTAAACGCTGATGACGCCGGTCTGGTGTTTCAAAATGTGTTCGATGCTGCCGGCGCAATCGGCGCAGTCCATGCCGGTGACGCGCAGGATTTCGTGTGCGTACTGCCGCGAAATTTCCGCCCCCGTTTCCTCGGCGATACGCCGAACCTTGTCCAGCGAAATGAGATTGGGGTCGTAATGCAGGCACAGCACCGCCTTGCCGTCTTGCTGTTTGATATGCGTCTTGTGGAATCCGCGGTGTTCGCTAATACGTTTTTGCAGCCGCTGCACGCATTGGTCCCTGGCGTCTTTGACCTGGGGAAGCAGCAGCGGAATGTCCAGCTTTACCGTGTGTTCGCTCATGTTGATTCTCTTTTGCTTTTTTGGCTGCCAATTTTGCCCTGCAAAAAACCGGCAATCGCATTATTTCAACAACGTTGTTTTTATCGCTTGGCGAAGCGTTTTTCCTGTTTGCCTTTCCCGGAAAGTCGCCTGCACAAAATAGTTTCCGGCCGCCGCCTGCCGTCCTGCGTCATCCCGGCCGTCCCAGACAAAACGATGCGCGCCGCCCGGGTAAACGCCTTTCACAAGGCTGCGTACTCTTTTACCGGTGATATCGAAAATTTCAATGGCAAGACGCCCCGACTGCTGTATCTGCACGCGAATTGTGGTGCTGGGGTTAAACGGATTGGGAAAACTCGGCGCCAGTACAAACGCCGCGGGCGCCTGTGATTCTTCTTGCCGGACGCCGGTGGCCTTGACCAGCAACTCGGTGGTCTGAATGACAACAGGCGATTTGTCTGCACCCGAATAGTACCCTTGCATGCGTTCTATCTCCGGCGTTGAATATTGCAGCAGGTCCTGTACGAATCGCGGCGCAAAAGTCTGGTAGAGAAGTTTAACCTGCACCTTGTAATCGCTCGCAGGATCAAGGCCGCCGAGGCGATAGGTCACCGTATCCACACCGCTGCCTTGCACGCCGTCGGCGATGTTGAAATTGGGATCGCTCGCCGCCAGTCCCTCGATGGCCACCGAGTCATAAGTGGCGTGGCTTGTGGTAAAGCCCTGCGGCGGAATACGATTGTCCTTGACATATCCCGCCGCGCGCAGCAGCGTATAGTTGACATTGCCGTCCACATCACTCATCAACGGCTGGTATATCTGCACCTGGTCGGGACGTGTAATGACATCGTAATGCTTTTCATAAGGCGAATCCAGGTCGTTGATCTCGCCGGTGTCGGCGTTCCAGCCTCCGGAGGTAAAAACAGATTGCCCGGCGTCATTTTTGAGATCAAACAACAGCCAGGCCCGCCGGCTGGGATAAGCGGTGGGGAATTTGTGCCCGGTTTTGTTTTTGACCGCCACTTTAACGATCAGGGTGTCGTCCGTCGACCAGGCAAAAGAAGCCGCCAACTCCGCCGTTTCCTGCTGCAAGAGCCGCAGGGTGCGGGCGATGGTGCTGTCGAAATGCGCCGCCGTTGCGGTGACGCCCAGTTCGGCGCCGTGCTGTTTTAGTATCCTGAGCATGAACACATTGCCGCCGACAAAGTAATGATTGAAGAACGGTGTGCGCGAGGCGAGATTCCCCGGACGATTGGAAATGATGACCGGATCGTCGTAGCGGGGCATGTGACAGCTCTGGCATTCCACACCCTCGGCCCGGAAGCGGCTGTTCTTCCACTCCAGGTAAGGCGTTTGCTCCGGCGCTTCGCCGATGATCTCGCCGTTGTTGTCCACGGTCGGCGTAAACAGCGTGTGGCAGGTGGCGCAGAGTTCGGATTTTGAGACCTGCTGACCAAAGACTGGCGTGTAGCCGCTGTTGTTCTGCATGGGGCGGGCGACCGGGTTTTGGTACGGGCCGTAGATCAGGTGGTCGTTTTCTATGGTATAGTGTCCCGAAAAGCTTTCCGGGGCGCCGAGATTGACGTCTTTGATTTGATGACAGGCGGTGCAGCTCACGCCGTCCATGGCCAGCGGGTCGCTGTTCATCTCCTGCAGAGAGTAGTACTCCTGACCGAGATAGTGCGCCTCCGTGCGTCCCATGGGCGAATGGCAGGTGCTGCATTTGTCTTCGATGAACTGCTTGAATTGCGGATGCGCCGCCACTTCGGCGGACACCTTGGCCTGCCAGAAGGGGTCCCTGGCGGCGTTGGCCATCATGGTCGAGCGCCATTGTGTTGGCGGGGCAATGTCTTTACCGCTGGCGTCGCGCAGGACATTTGTAGTGGCGCCGCCGGCGGAATGGCAATTTGCGCAATTGCCCGAGCCGCTGAATAATGTAGACTGGTTGGTTGGCAAGTCCTGGGCATCGGTTGTGCCCAAGAGCATCGCTGCCAAGATAATGAAAAAGGTTTTTAAAGTTCTCATAACAGCTCCCTTGTCATTAAATAAATATGGGTTCATTAACTCTCGCTCGAATAGTACCGGTAAAAAATATATTTGCTGAAGAATGGTAAACAGATACTTCTATAAACCCACATGAATTGGCATGCAAAGCTGCATCGAAGTAACATTTTGACTGCTGTCCATAAATTCCAAAGTGCCGCCGTGAGAACGGATGATCGACAAAGCCAGGGTCAACGCATAATTATCCTCGGGATTGGCGAACAGATCGAAATGATTTTTCTTTTTTCCCCCTGTCTCGCTGCTTTCATGATGCAAATTGAAAGATATGGAGACCTTGTCCGATTCCTTGCGAAAGACAACCTGCATCGGGCCTGGCGAACTGACATTGTGAATGAGAGAGTGAAGAATTCTGCTTATTGCAAAAGTCATTTTATTCGCATCCATGTCTATGTGGGGCAATCGATTTGGGACCAAATATTGTATCTTTATCGAATGTTCGCGGCTGTCGATTGCCATAAAACTCCGTTTGGTAATTTGAACAATATTAACTTTCTTTTTATTTAATGCTTCCGGGAATGCCAGGTCCTTCAGGTTGCCCAAATGCGAGCCTAAATGCTCCAGTCTTGATACAAGAATTTGCGCGGAAAAGGCATCCCCTTTCGAAC
>JAJRST010000363.1 GCA_024278645.1 bacterium
CAACGTGTCGTTTGCAGCATCATAGTGCAAATCGCCCTTGCAGGACGGGCACGCCAATATATCCAATAATTCCTGACTGACCATGCAGCCCTCCGATTTCTTGCAAAAAACAGTTTATCCCTCTTTCCACTCGCCCATGGCTCCGAATTTTTCAATTCGCATATTCACCAGTTGCTTGCGCGGGATTTCCATCAATTTATCGAGTTCCTCGTTCAACACTTTTTTCAGAATCGCCGCCGCCTTGTCGTAATCGGCATGCGCGCCGCCTACCGGCTCTTCAATGATGCGATCCACGAGATTCATCTCGACCAGGTCGTTGGCCGCCACCTTCATGGCTTCGGCGGCCAACTCGGCTTTGGATGCATCGTGATAGAGAATCGAAGCGCAGCCTTCGGGCGTGATCACCGAATACCAGGTGTTTTCCATCATCAGGATGCGATCGCCGACGCCAATGCCCAAAGCGCCGCCGCTGGCGCCCTCGCCGATGATGACGATGATGATCGGAACAGGCAGGTGCGACATTTCAAACAGGTTTCTGGCGATGGCTTCGGCCTGGCCGCGTTCCTCGGCGCCGATGCCCGGATAAGCGCCGGGCGTATCAACCAGACTGATGATCGGGCGGTTGAATTTAGCCGCCAGATGCATGACCCGCAACGCTTTGCGATAGCCTTCCGGCTGCGGCATGCCAAAATTGCGATACAGCTTTTCCTTGGTGTTTCGTCCCTTTTGATGCCCGACGATGGCCACGGGACGGTTGTCGAGTTTGCCGATGCCGGCGACGATTGACGGATCGTCGCGATAGTTGCGGTCGCCGTGCAGCTCGACAAAGTCGGTGATCATGCGCTCGATATAATCGAGCGTAAAAGGTCGTTCAGGGTGCCGCGCCAACTGCACACGCTGCCACCGGGTCAGCTTTGAGTAGATGTCCTTGCGCAGCCGTTGCGCCTTGCTTTCCAGGCGTTCGATTTCCTTGTGAATTTCCAGGTCCTCGTTGAGGGAAAACTCGCGCAACTCGGCAATCCGCCGCTCTATTTCAACGATGGGTTTTTCAAAATCGAGCACTTGTTTTTGTACATTAGCCATAATCAGAACTTTCTTTTTAACACCGTTTTAGCCAAAAGTTCAAGGTCTAAAAGAGGTGAATAATTTTTTAAATAATACAAATGGTAACGCCTTCTGTCATCCTCGCTCAAACCCAGGTGTTTGTTGACCTGCTCAAATCCGGTCAACCCCGGTTTTAGCGACAAGCTCACCTGGTCCTTGCCGTCGTCGATGTCGAGCCACTCCTCCCGACCGACAAAAGAGAGAGCGCCTCTGACCACCGCCGGCAAGGCCGGCAGGTATTTAAACCACGGCGATTCCGTTGTTTGGAAAACGTATACATGCGAATATCTATTCCTGTCAACACGCACGGGTATCTTTGTCAACGTCCTTTTTTGCGTCCAGCGAAGCCACACATAAGCGGGCGCGCTCAGCGCCATTAAAAACAGAGCGAGCGAAATATCAAAACCGCGCTTTAACTTTTGATAAAAACCGTTATGCAGCCGATAGGCCAGGTCCACAAACGGGATGTCGTCGATATAATCAATCGTCGCCTTGCCGATGACCACATCCAGATTGCTGGGCGCCATTTTAAAGCTGATATGAGAGCCGAGCGAGTTGGCGACGGCGTTGAGCATTTTATCGTAGGGCAGCTTGTCCGTCGAAAAAATAACTTCCTGCACACGCTCGCGCTTTATAATCTCGGGCAAATTATCGATCGTCCCGATAATCGGCACGCCGGCAACTTTTTCGTCAAAGTCGTCGTGTATGGCGACGACGCCCTCGATGCTGTAAATGCCGCCCATATTGCCGCGCAGGCGTCGTATCAGTTGCGCACTTGACTTTTTATCGCCGACAATCAGGGAACGCCGCCGCAAGAGAAAGCCGCCAAACCTTTTGGAGGCGCCGGCGACGCCCTTGCGGGCCATCCATTTGAGTGAAAATCGCCACAACGGCAGCGTAACAAGATTGATCGTTCCGGCCAGCAATACGACAGCTCGAGAAAACGCCCACTGGTTGAAAAAAAAGGTGACGGCGCTGTTGATGAGCAATCCGACGATAACGCCCGACGCCGCCTTGCTGCCGGACAAGTGGCTGCGCGTATAAACGCCATGCGCCGCGAGGCTGCCCAGCCAGATCGTGCTGTAGATCAGGTGGACGAGCAGAAACGGCGCCCACGGAAATTCGGGCCGGAAGCGGAGAAAAATAGCTATGGACAAGGAAACCGTTAAAAGGGCAAAGTCGATCAACGGCCACAGCATCTTTTTCACCACAGTCGCCGTAAAAGAGGCCGCGGCGCTGAGATAAATGGCGCCGACGAGCAGCCATGACGGCACAACGGCGCTGCCCTTTTTAAAGTGCTTGTGTACGAACAAGCGCATGGCTTCGTAAAAAAGACGCCGCTGCTGGAACGGACTCTTTTTCGAGCTCTCGCCCTTGAAATGGATGATCTGTGTGTCCGGCACGTAATAAATTTTCCAGCCGGCCTCGCGTATGCGATAGCACCAGTCCAGGTCTTCGCCGTACATGAAAAAATCTTCATCCAGACCGCCGACCCGGTCGATGACCTGGCGACGCGTCAACATGAACGATCCGGATATCGCCTCCACTTCCGCCGCTTGATCGGCATCGAGAAAAGTCAGATTGTATCGGCCAAATAATTTGCTTTTCGGAAACAGTTTTGCCAGGCCGATTATTTTGGTCAACGCGACCCAGGGCGTGGGAAAGCTTCGGCGACAGGCCAACTGCAAGGAGCCGTCGGGGTTGAGCACTTTTGAGCCAACCATGCCGGCGTCGGGGTGCGTCTCCAGAAAGCGCAACAACGAAGAAAAAGTATCTTCCTGAACGATGGTGTCCGGGTTAATCAGACAAACAAAATCGCCGCTGCTTTGAGCGATGCCGAGATTGTTGGCGCGCGCGAAACCGAGGTTTTCGGAATTTTCAATGAGCATGACGTCGGCAAACCGCTTTTTCAGAAAAGCGGGCGTGCCGTCGGAAGACGCGTTGTCTACAACAATAATTTCGTGAGAATAGTTTTTCAACGCCTCGC
>JAJRST010000364.1 GCA_024278645.1 bacterium
CGATTTCCTCGGTCTTGATTTTAGTCTTTTTACCGTAAAACGACTCCCGCGTCCTCAGCGACATGACCACCTCTTCCAGCGAGGCGTTGCCGGCGCGTTCGCCAATGCCGTTGATGGTCACCTCGACCTGTTGCGCGCCCTGTCGCACGGCGGCCAGTGTGTTGGCCACGGCAAGGCCGAGGTCGTTATGGCAGTGTACGCTGATGATCGCGTCGTTGACGTTGGGGACGCGCTCGAAAATTTCTTTAATGAGGGCGCCAAATTCCTCCGGATTGGAATAGCCAACGGTGTCGGGAATGTTGACCGTCGTCGCTCCCGCCTCGATGGCCGCCTCGATAATTCGGAACAGGAATTCCTTGCCGGTGCGGGCGGAATCTTCCGGCGAAAACTCGATGTCGTCGAAATACTTTTTCGCTCGCTGCACGCTCTTTACGGCCATTTCGAGAATTTCATCTTCCGACTTGCGGAATTTCTTTTCCAGATGAATTTTCGAAGTGGCGACAAAAGTGTGAATGCGCGGCTTGTTCGCCTTTTCCAGCGCCTTGGCCGCTCGGTCAATGTCCAGGTCGACGCAGCGCGCCAGGCCGCAGACGACGGACTTGCGAACATTTTTCGCCACCAGTTTCGTGCCCTCGAACTGGGCGTCCGAGGAAACGGGAAAGCCGGCTTCGATGACATCCACATTCAGGCGTTCCAGTTGCAGGGCAATGGCCACCTTTTCCTCGACGCTCATGCTGGCGCCCGGGGATTGCTCCCCGTCGCGCAGCGTGGTATCGAATACAATGCCTCGATTTTTATCCATGATGGACCTCTATTTTTTCAACCAACTCATCATACTGCGCAGTTCCGCGCCCACTTTTTCAATTTTATCCTCTTTCAGAAGGCGGCGGTAGCCGTTAAATTTGGGACCGTTGGCTTTATTTTCCAGAATCCATTCCGTGGCAAAAGAGCCGTCCTGGATGTCGCGCAACAGTTTTTTCATGCCGGCTCTTGCCTCGTCGCCGATGATCACCGGGCCTTTGACCAGGCCGCCGTACTCGGCCGTATCGCTGACCGAGTAATACATCTGCGACAGACCGCCCTCGTAGATAAGATCGACGATGAGCTTGACCTCGTGCAGGCATTCAAAATAGGCCATTTCCGGCTGGTAGCCGGCTTCCACCAGGGTATCGAAACCGGCGCGAATGAGCTCAGTGATGCCGCCGCACAGTACGGCCTGCTCGCCGAACAGGTCGGTCTCGGTCTCTTCCTTGTAGGTCGTTTCGATGACCCCGGCGCGCGTGCCGCCGATGCCCTTGGCGTAGGCCAGGGCCATATCCTTGGCGCCGCCCGTGGCATCCTGGTGTATGGCAATGAGGCAGGGTACGCCGTTTCCCTCTTCGTATTGACGGCGAACGAGATGGCCGGGGCCCTTGGGAGCGATCATGATGACATCGACATCGGCGGGCGGCACGATCTGGTTGTAATGGATGTTGAAACCGTGCGCAAACGCCAGGGCGTTTCCGGCCTGCAGGTTAGGGGCAATGTCGTTTTCATACACCATGGGTTGAATTTGATCGGGAACGAGAATCATGATCACATCGGCCTTTTTCGCCGCCTCGTCGTTGAGCAGCACGGTGAGGCCGGCGGCTTGCGCCTTTTCCTTGTCCGGGTTTCCCCGGTTCAAACCGACGACGACATTGACGCCGCTTTCCTTAAGATTAAGGGCGTGGGCGTGACCCTGGCTGCCATAGCCGATAATGGCCACAGTCTTGTTTTTTAAAAGGTCGAGATTCGCGTCATCATCATAATATAGTTTCATTGTTCAAGCTCCTTTTAGAGTTGTTCTTTTCAAAGCGTCGCCGCGGCGACGCACATTATTTTTACGGAACACTAGCTTTTTCTTCGAAACTCGCGCAACATGGCGATGGGCCCGGTGCGCGCCACTTCCTTGATGCCAAAGGGGCGCATGGTCTCCATAAAGGCGTCCACTTTTTCTTCCGAGCCGACCATCTCCATGGTCATGGATTTTTGGCAGATGTCCACTACTTTGGCGCCGAATATCTCGTTGACCTGTTGGATATCGCCGCGCATTTTCGGCGGACAGTTGACGCGCACGAGCACCAATTCGCGACCGACAAAATAGTTGGATGTAATATCCACGACTCGGATAACGTCGATCAACTTGTTCAACTGCTTGGTTATTTGCTCGATGATGACGTCGTCGCCGCGCGCGACCAGCGTCATGCGCGAGATGTCTTCGTCCTCGGCGCGCGCCACGGAGAGGCTCTCGATATTGAAACCACGGGCGCTGAACAGGCCGGAAATCCGAGCCAGAACGCCGGAATGGTTCTCGACTTCCAGATTAATGATGTGTCTCATTAGGCCATACCTCGTATCATTTTGTCGATGGGAGCGCCTGCCGGCACCATCGGGTAAACATTTTCTTCGTCGCTAATTTTAAATTCCACAATGACCGGACCGGGCGTGCTGAACGCTTTTTCCAGCGTCGACGTCACCTCTTCCGGTTTGTCCGCATA
>JAJRST010000365.1 GCA_024278645.1 bacterium
AAAAGGATTTAACCCATGCCGATTTTACAGTCGCTTGTAAAAAACACCCTGGCGCGCACTTGTACCGAACTGATCAATCGATTCGGCTCGGCCATCTTTTGGATTTTTATCGCGCGGCAGCTTGGAGCGTCGACGCTGGGTTCGCTGGCCTTCGGCATGTCGTTGTTTTCCTTTTTCCTCACCGTGTCCACGCTGGGCCTTGGCGCCGTGGTCATCCGCGAGGTGGCTCGCGACCGCCGCAAGGCCGGCGTCTACTTTGGCCATACGCTGTTGCTGGGCACGGCGACGGCCCTGGTCATGAGCGCGACGATGATTCTCGTTGCGCTGATCGTCAGGCCGGACCACGAAACGATTGTCGCCGCCGTTATCCTGGCGATCGCCATTGTGCCGGCGGCCTGGTTTTACTGGAGCAAGTCCTTGTTGAGCGCGGCGGAGAATATGTCGCATGTGGCCGTGGCCCGTTTTGGCGAGAATTTTTTCAAGGTGACCGTCGGCGTGACCCTGCTGTTTGCCGGCGCCGGTCTTTTGCATCTTGCGCTGGTCATTGCCGCGAGCAAGCTCGTCTCCGCGGTCATCGCCTTTGTGCTGGCGCGGTGCGTGGCGCGGCCCGATTTTCACCTGGATCGCAAAATTGTCGCGCATCTCCGGCGCATGACGCCCTCTTTTTCGATGATCGCTCTGTTCAACAGCCTGTTCTGGGCGGCGCCGGTGGTCATTCTCACGCATCTGGGCGGCGAAGCGCAGGCCGGTCTGTTCAGCGCGGCGTACAAACTCGTGGACATGGTGATCACTTTTGCGCACGCCTACGGCCAGGCGCTTTTTCCCATTGCCTCACGAACCGCGCGGCAAAACGCCGAGGCCTTTAAAACGCTGTTTCTAAAGTCGATAAAATATGTGTTGATCCTCACCCTGGCGGTCGCCGCCGGCGTGTCGGTCATGGCCTCCGAAATCGTCGCCTTTGTTTACGGCGGAGGGATGATGCAAGCGGCTGCCGTGCTGCGAATTCTCGTGTGGATGGTGGCGCCGTTTTCCATCGTTCCGATACTCGCTTTTTCGCTGCTCAGTCACAATCGCCAGGACCGCGATCTGCTGGGCAACATCGCCGCCGCCGTCACGGTCATTCTTCTGGGCGTGTTGACGACGCCGGCGTACGGCGCCGTGGGCATGGCTTTATCCGTGGTCGTCGCGACGCTGGTGTTCTGGGGCGTGGAGTTTGTCAGCATCCAGCGCGAGGTTTTTTCTTTTTCCATTGGCGAGCAGGCGTGGCGGCCGGCCCTGGGGGCGGTTTTGCTGGCGGCGCTTCTCATGCTTTTCAAAGAGGCGAATATGTTCCTGGGCGTGGCTGTGGCCGGGAGCAGCTACATCCTGTTTTTGATGTTCAGCAGGACAATTACAAAAAGTGAATGGCAAATGGTGAAACAACTGAAATCAGCACAATAGAGTGAAGAAAATGCACAAAACCGATTACGAAATCTCGATCATCATTCCAAGTCATAACCGACTGGACACATTGCCGAGGGTCTTGCTGGCCCTGGAAAACCAGGATTATCCGAAAAGCCTCTTCGAGGTGATCGTCGTGGACGACAAGTCAAAGGACGGTACGCAGGAATTTTTAAAGGCTTTTGCAGAGCAGACAATTTTGAATCTAAAGTGGGTGGAAGGCGCGGCCGGAAACGCCGGCGCGGCGCGCAACAAGGGCCTGGAACTGGCGAGCGGAAACCTGGTGCTTTTCCTCGATTCGGACACCATACCCCAAGCCGATGTGGTGCGCCAGCATCTTGTCTGGCATGATCATTACGGCGTTGAGGCCTGCATTCTTGGCCGCGTCGCCATGTCGGACAAGCTGCTGCAAAAAGACCAGGGTCGCGTGAACGATACGCTGACCAGGCACGACATTCACGAGATTGCCGAGCTTGACTGGCACGAGTACCGAACGGCGAATACATCGCTGAGCCGCCAACGCTGCCTGGAGGCGGGCGGCTTTGACGCCGCTTTGCCGGCGGCCGAGGATACGGAATTTGCCTCGCGTCTGTTGTCGCTGGGAATGCGCTTTATTTACGTGCGCGATATATGCGTTGTGCACCATCACCCCATGTCGTACGAGGGCTTTTTCTACAAAGGCGAACTCTACGGCCAGGCGGCGGCTCGATGGTATAAAAAGAATCCGGAACTGCGGCGCTTGATTATCGCACGCTACGGCGTGTTTGCGCCGGAGATGCGCAAACGCAAGAAGGCAAAATATATCCTGCGCGCGCTGGTGGTGAATCGCTGGAGCGTGCCGATTATTTCCATGCTCGGCCGTTCCGTGCGCCGCGCCTGGTTTAACTTGTCGGATACGCTTTATAAATGCGTGTTCCGTTATTACGTCCGTCAGGCGTTTCGCGCCAACTTGAAAAAAATTTGATTCGGAAGGGACGAGGTTTATGCGAATATTAATGACAAATTGGGTTTATCTGCCGGAATTCTCCGGCGCTGCCTTGCAAAGCCATCGTTTGGCAAAAGAGCTGCGCCGGCTTGGCGTGCACGTGCAAATGCTGTCCGGCACTCATGAAAGCAGCCTGGTCGGCATCGACCGCATCGACGACGTTATCGTGCACCGCAAGTTGCGCAACCTCTCCTCTTTTTCAGGCAGCCTGCGCTACTGGTGGGAGCTGGATCGATTCATCCGGGAGAACCGCAAAAGGATCGACCTGGTGCACACGCACGGCTTTCATCCTCGCGTGAACCTGGCCGCCAAACGCGTCGGTTTGCCCATTGTGACAAAGATCACCAACCAGACGGTCGACGATCCCATTGCCGTGCTCGATCGGCGCGCTGGCTCGCTGAAATTTAAAATTTACAGCATGGCGGACGCTTTTATCGCCACTTCCAGGGTGCTGGAGGAGCTGTGTCATTCGGCGGCGCTGCCAAAGGAAAAGATCATCCGCATCCCCAACGGCGTGGACGCCGATGTCTTTCATCCGGCCATGCCGCGGGAAAAACAGCGCCTGCGCGAGACCTTTCTGGCCCCGGACAACAAGATCATTCTGCTCACCGTCGGCACGGTGAATTACACCAAGGGGCTGGACCTGTTGATCCGCGCTCTGTACAAGCTGGACGACGAAGCAAAGGAGCGAATCCGCTTGTGGGTCGTCGGGCCGACGACCAACCGCGACAGCTACGGCTCCGTGCAGGCCGGATTCGAGGAGTATGTGCCAAAGGTCAAGTCGATGATCAGCGAGTTCGGTTTGCAGAATATCGTACAGTTCAAAGGTCGACAAAGCAATGTGAGCGAGTACATGCGGGCGGCGGATATTTACATCCATCCCAGCCGCAAGGAGGGTCAGCCCAACGCCATCATCGAGGCCATGGCCAGCGGCCTGCCGGTGGTCGCCAACTTGCTGCCCGGCATTACCGATGAAATCCTGCAAAACGGACGTTTCGGCTACCTGGTCAATGGCGAGGATTCGCGCGAGTTCGCCTCGGTGCTGCGCATGTTGATCAACAACAAATCCCTACGCGAGCGCATCAGCAGTCAATCCAGGGAGCATATTCTGAAATATTACTCCCTGAAGCAAATCGCGCAACGGTATCTGTCGCTTTATTCCAGCGTCATTCACAAGGGCGTGTTTGAGGAGCTGAAAAACAAAACCATGTTTCGGAAAAAATTGTCGCTGATAGGAGCCAGACATGATGGTTAATATTCAAAAGGAAATACGCTATAGCCGCCAGATCATGGCGTTTAAAAATATTCTCGACCAATTCGACAAGCTCGATGAGGTGCATCGCATCCTGGTGCTGGGATGCGGCAACGGCCTGGAAGCCGGCTATTTGCATCACTTGCTCGGCGCCGAGGTGCATGGCGTGGACATTGACAAAGAGTTCGAACCGTGGGGCGTTAAGTACGCCAGTTTGCACAACTATGACGGCAAACGCCTCCCCTATCCCGACGGCTATTTCGACGCCGTCTATTCCTACCATGTGCTGGAACATGTGCAGGACGTGCCGCTGATGTTGACGGAGATTCGTCGCGTCATTCGCCAGAACGGTTTCGTCTATGTGGGCGTTCCGAACAAATCGAGAATTATCGGCTATATGGGCATGAACGACAAGTCGTTATATCGCAAGGTGAGGCAAAATACTATTGACATTATTAAGCGTCTGAAAGGCGAATGGGACAATGCTCTCGGCGCACACGCCGGTTTCAAGGAAGGAGAATTGTCGCAAATGCTGGGCAAACATTTTCGCCAGGCCGTTCCGGTGACGCGGTACTATTATTCGGCCAAGTGGAAAAAATATGAAAAGCTTCTTCGCTTGTTGGAAACGCTGTGGATAGACAGGGTACTGATGCCGTCGGTTTATGTGTTGGCGTCGGATTAAGCGTTACAAACCAGTGGAGCACAGTTATGAAAAGCATTAACATCAAAGACATGAACATGGGAACAACGTTGAACGGTTTCAAACACGCGTTCGTCAAAAGGGTGCTCAGCCCTTCGAAAAAGTACAAAAAGCTTCTCGATCAATCACAGTGGTGGAGCAAGAACGAGCTGCAGTATTATCAATTGCAGCAGCTCAAACGTCTCATCAATCTGGCCTGGAATTATGTGCCATACTATCGCGGCGCCATGCAGGTGTTCAACGTCAAGCCGGAGGACTTTGGTTCACTGGACGATCTTGCTCTGATGCCGTTTGTCGAAAAAGACATCATTCGCCGTCGCGGCGAAGAGCTGGTGTCGACCAAATCGACGCAGATGGCTTTGTACCAGTGTCATACCAGCGGCACCACCGGCACGCCGTTGACCATTTATCGCGACCTGCGCAACATCGGCTTTGAATACGCCATGTTGTCGCGTCAGCGGGAGTGGGCCGGGCTGCAGCCGGGCGACCGCTGTGCCACGCTCAAGGGCGAGCTGTTCCCGGCGACAAATATTCAAAAGGGCGTCTATTGGGACCTGAATATCGCGGAGAACAAGCTGGTGATGTCGTCCTACCACCTGGCGGAGCGCACGGTCGACCGCTATATTGACGCGTTCGACAAATACCGGCCCCGGGCGATAGACGGCTATCCCTCATCCATTTATGCGCTGGCCAAGTTCATGCTGGATCGCGACATTATCATCCCCATGAAGGCGGTGTTGACGTCGTCGGAGACGCTTGCGCCGGAGCAAAAGGAGGTCATTGAACAGGCTTTTGCCTGTCGCGTTTTCGATTACTATGGCATGGCCGAGCGCGTCGCCGCCATTCATACGTGCGAGCACGGCCGTTATCACGTGGTGCCGGAATACAGCATTGTCGAGTTTGTTCGCAACGGCAATTTGGCCGACGGCTATTTCGAGATTGTCGGCACCGCGCTGAACAACGACGCCATGCCGCTCATTCGCTATCGGGTCGGCGATATCGCCAGGGTGTCGCAAGGAAGCTGCACCTGCGGCCGCGAGTACCCGGTCGTCGACGCCATTGTCGGTCGCACCGACGACTATGTGGTGACGCCCAGCGGCAAACTGGTGGGGCGCCTGGATCACATTTTCAAGGGAGCGCGCAATTTAATTCAGGCGCAGATTTATCAACCGAACCGGCAGAGAATTGTTCTGCGCGTGGTGCCGGACAGGACCTTTACCAAAAAGGACGGAGAGAGAATTCTGCAAAAACTGCACGAACGCGTCGGCGACGGCGTCAACTGTGAAATAGAGTATGTGCCCTACATTGCCCGAACGCGCCGGGGAAAAATAAAATCGGTGATATCCGAGGTTGAGATTTTTAACCATTGCACAGAGGAGGATCCGCGATGAAGGTGAGTGTTGTTGGATTAGGATATGTCGGATGCGTCTCAGCCGCCTGTTTTGCCGAGATGGGACACAACGTCGTCGGCGTTGACGTCAATCCGTCCAAAGTACGGTTGATTTCCCAGGGGATATCGCCGATCGTTGAAGAACGGATTCACGAGTTGATGACCGAACAGGCGTTGTCCGGTCGCCTGACCGCGACGACTAAACTGGACGAGGCCGTGGCCGAATCCGATGTCGTTTTTATCGCCGTGGGCACGCCAAGCAACCCCGACGGCAGCCTCGATTTCAGTTCCATAGAGCAGGTGTGCAGCCAGATCGGCGCCGCCTTGAAGCATAAAACCGAGTTTACCTCGGTGGTCATTCGCAGCACCGTGCTGCCCGGCATTGCCGAAAACATCGCCGTGCCGCGGCTGGAAGATTTTTCCGGCAAAAAAGCCGGCGTGGATTTCGGATTCGCTCTCAACCCCGAGTTTCTGCGCGAAGGCTCGGCCGTTTACGATTTTTACCATCCGCCGAAAACCGTTATCGGCGAGCTGGACAGCGCCACCGGCGAACTGCTGGAGCGCATGTATTCGCCCCTTAACGCGCCCATTTTTCGCATCGGCATCGCCGAAGCGTCGATGATCAAATATTCCGACAATGCCTTTCACGCCCTCAAGGTGGCCTTTGCCAATGAGATCGGCAGACTGTGTAAAAAGTTCAACATCGATTCCCGCATCGTCATGGATGTTTTTACAAAGGACACAAAACTGAATATCTCGCCGGTGTATTTAAAGCCGGGGTTTGCCTTTGGCGGTTCGTGCCTGCCCAAGGATTTGCGCGCCATCACCCGTCATGCGCGGCAGGCCGAGGTCAGCGTGCCCGTTCTCGAAGCCGCCATAAAGAGCAATGAAGAGCATATAAAGTTCGCCGCGGATATTGTGAAAAACGAAAAGAGCAAGCGCGTCGGCATTTTGGGCATCAGCTTTAAAGAGGGCACCGACGACCTGCGCGAGAGTCCCGTCGTCGAGCTGGCGGAACAGCTCCTCGATGAGGGCTATGAGCTGACGATTTACGATCGTAACGTGTCCATCGCCCGGTCAAACGGCTCCAACACCGATTATTTGAAAAATAAAGTTCCCTATCTGGAAAAGCTGCTCACCGATTCCGTGGAAGATGTGCTGAAACAATCCGACATCCTGGTCATCGGCAATCATTCCGCAGAACACGAAGACGCGGTAAATAATATCAAGGATGGTCGTCGCATCGTCGATTTATCCGGTCTGAAAAATACAAACAGCGACACTCTGACAGAGGTGGATTATGAAGGAATATGCTGGTAAACTTTTGATTATTGTACAGAATTTGCCCGTACCGTTTGACCGGCGGGTTTGGTTGGAAGCAAAGACGCTGCGCGATCACGGGCTCAAGGTGTCGGTGATCAGCCCGAAATCAAAGGAATTTAATAAAAGCTACGAGGTGATCGACGACATCGCCGTCTATCGTTATAAAATGCCGGTGGAGGCCGATGGCGTGCTCGGCTATGTTTTCGAGTTTGCCTACGCCTGGCTGGCCACGGCGTTTCTGTCGCTCAAGGTCCTCTCCAGGGAAGGGTTTGACGTCATCCAGGCGTGCAACCCGCCGGACACCTATTGGGCCCTCGGCTTGCTTTATCGCTTGTTTCTCGGTAAAAAGTTCGTCTTTGATCATCACGACCTGTCGCCGGAAATGTTCGACGCCAAGTACCACGGCAAGAAAAAGTTTTTGCGAAAAATTCTTTTGTGGCTGGAAAGGATGACGCTGAAA
>JAJRST010000366.1 GCA_024278645.1 bacterium
GCATCGCGCGTCACGTTGCGAAAAGCGCCCGGCGTATAGTCCATCGGCCCCGCCAACATGCGCGTGAACGGGATGGTGACATTGTGCTCCGGCGTGGCGCGGTCGCTCCATTTCAGGTACTCGAGGCCGAGGACGCCTTCGCGCGTCATCAGGTTCGGAAAAGTGCGGCGGAATCCCGTCGGTTTGTAAGCGCCGTGGAAATCCACCAACAGATGATGCTCGGCCGCCTTTTTCACCGTGCGATGATAAAAGTTGACCATCTCCTGGTCGTCGCGGTCCATGTAATCGATCTTGACGCCCTTGACGCCCCACTTTTCATATAGCGCAAACGCCTCGTCCATTTGCCGATTCACGTTCACCCAATTGACCCAGAGAATGACGTCGACCTTTTTACCGTTCGCGTATTTCACCAGCTTGGGAATGTTGATCTCCGGGATCATTTTGGTAATATCTGAATTGGCGTCCTTGTGGGGGCCGTACCAGCCGGCGTCGATGAGCATGTATTCGAAACCGTTCTCCGCGGCAAAATCGATGTAATGCTTCATGGTGGCGTCGTTCATGCCGCTTTTGACGGCCGGATCATCGACGACCTGGCCGGACCACCAGTCCCAGACCACGCGCCCGGGTTTGATCCACGAAGGATCGTCGATGGCCAGCGGTTCGTTGAGATTGAGGATGATGTTCGACTCGATGAGATCGCCGGGCGTGTCGCCGATCATGATCACCCGCCAGGGCGAAACGTGCGTCGCCGTCGCCTTGACGCAGATTGTCGTGTCAGGCAAAGGCGACAATCTGGAAACGAGCGAGTTCTCCGTTTCCGCACCGACAAGATACATGCCGGCATAGTCCGTGAGATTGGCTTCAGTGACGGCCAGCGTGACGCCGGCGCCGGTTTCGATGGTCAACGGCAGCCCGACGATGTCGCTCGCCGTGATTTTGCCGATGGAGACTGCTTCGAATTCTTTTTCATAATTGCTTGTAAACGACCCCAGGCGCAGCGCCCAGCATTGGTAATCCGCCGGAAAACGGACTTCGGTGTTTTCAGCGAGGATTTCAAAGTCCTGCAACGACTTTTGTTCCGGAAAGACGTAGCGAAACGCCACGCCGTCATCGTAAGCCCGCAATACCAGGTTGATCTGCCGCTCGGCGCCCGTAGTCTCCTGCAGCTCGATGATCATTTCGGTGCAGAGATCGACCGCCGATTTGCTTTTACCGACGACGAGGTCGTATTTTTCATTCTTGTTCTTTTTGCGCGCTTTTTTCACCTCAAGATTTGCGCCCCACACCCCGCCGGGATTTAGTTCCAATGACAGCGGCGATTCCATGACGACCACCGCATCCCGGTACAAGACGGAATAGACGGCGCCGCCTTCCGGCGTCAGGTTGAAAATGATTTTGACGTTGCCGTTCGGCGAAGTCGCTTCCAGCGGTGTTTTCACCGACTGACAGGCGACGAACATCAAAACAGACAGGATGATGCCGACAAAAAGCTGCTTTTTCATATTGCCCTCCAAAGTTTTTGATTGTATGAATGAATGTAAGCAATATATCGGAATTTGGCAACGGATAACAAAAGGCGCCGTCAAAGGAGCGTCAAACGTCGGCGCAGTTTAATGCGTCTTTTCGCGACCGCAATATCTGCACAAGAGTGGTGGAGATTTCTGTAAAAGCAAGGGAAAGAGGTGAAGGATTAATTATGATGGCGGGCCAGAAAAAAATGAGCGGAAAGGAATTTAATTGCACCCGCGAAAAATTTATTTCAACTAGATTCCTTTCCCACTCGATCTATGATAAAAGAGGAGGTCTCTTGCACAAAAGGCTTTCACATTTTGTGCAATTGTTTTTGCCGCAAAGCAGCGTTGTTAAAACGCCGCCCGGCGCCGGCATGCCAAAAGAATCGCGCCCCTCCCAAACAGTTGACGAGCTGCACGGCAAATGCGGGTCGCAGAGCAATCCTTTATACACGACCCACGATGAATAAACGCAGATGCTAATGGCCAGATGTTCTGCTGCTTTATATTCAATAGTAATCCCCACTACGTACAGAACAAAAGAATTTGCAGAATCATAAAAGGGCCGGCGCCTGCAAAGCGGCAAGTTTTTAAAGAACAATGTCATCAACGGCGAGACAAACACTCGGTTCACCAATCAAGCTGCTTCATGTTAATCAAGTATGGCTGCGTACAATAGTTGCCTGTTCCTTGTCGGCTCCTGATACAAAAAGCTGATTCCTGTAACCGGTATCGTTCCATATTCACCATGAGTCATAAGATGCTCCGGATAAATGAATTCCTGCATTGGCGCTATGGTTTTCACTTTTGAATTTTCTTGATTCGCTTCATGTCAGTGAACAAAAGTGGCGCCCCGCGCGGGATGACGCCTGTGCTTAAGCAAGGCGGGCGCCAAACTCTTCGCTTTCATCGAACCCTCGTAAAGAAAAAATGACGATTTTTTACTTTGTTATCATATTGAAAATATAAGGTTAAAGTGGGGCGTTTCTCCTCGGTTTGAGAACAGAAATTTAAATAAAATAAGGTCAAAATAAAAAATCACCGCTTTAATGTTCAATTTCCCAAAGCGGGTGTCGGTTATTGAACAGAATAAAGCGATGATTTGTCTTTTAACCGGCAAAAACCGGTCGGTCAAGGGGGGCTGCGGCAAACGAAGCATGAGCATGTCAAAAATACGATGCGTTCCGCCGCGACGATGCCCGGCGCCGTCCCGTGCGGCAAAATCGTTCGCTGCGGCTGCAAGCGCCGATGGGATCGTCACAGCCTGCCTTTAAAACAAAGGCTCGCCGTTTTTGCAGAGACCTGCCGCCGCCATTCTTATACCGCCTCGGCGGAGGCATCGTCAAGCGAAATGCCCAACGCATCGGCCACGCCCTTGCCATAAGCCGGATCCGCTTTCAAGCAATTATTGATATGACGAATCTTGATTTTTCCGGGGATGTCGCCCATGGCGCGGGCTGTGTTGGCAAAAAGCGCTTGCTTTTGTTCGTCTGACATGAGCCTGAAAAGCAGTCCAGGTTGTGTATAATAGTCATCGTCCTCGCGATGATTCCAGTGATCGGCGGCGCCCTCGAGGCTAAGCGGCGGTTCGCGGAACTCGGGCTGCTCCTGCCACTCGCCGTAGCTATTGGGTTCGTAGCCAATCGTGGCGCCCTGGTTGTCGTCAACGCGCATGGCGCCGTCGCGATGATAGCTATGCGCCGGATAGCGTGGCGCATTCACCGGAATCAAATGATGGTTGACGCCGAGTCTATAGCGCTGGGCGTCGCCGTAGGAGAACAGCCGCCCCTGCAACATCTTGTACGGCGAAAAACCGATGCCCGGGACAACATTGGCCGGGTTAAAAGCCGACTGCTCGACCTCGGCGAAATAATTCTCCGGGTTTCTGTTCAATTCCAGTACGCCCACCTGGATGAGCGGATAGTCCTTGTGCAGCCAAACCTTGGTCAGGTCGAACGGATTGTATGGGCATTTTGCGGCATCCTTTTCGGGCATGACTTGCACGAACAACGTCCAGCGGGGAAAATCTCCTTTTTCAATCGTCTCATAGAGATCCCGCTGGTGACTCTCCCGATCCTTGGCAATGATGGCCTCGGCTTCGGCGTCGGTCAGGTTCTTGATGCCCTGCTGCGTATGAAAGTGAAATTTTACCCAAAAGCGCTCGTTCTTGTCGTTGATGAGGCTAAAGGTGTGGCTGCCA
>JAJRST010000367.1 GCA_024278645.1 bacterium
AAACCAACTGGCGCGCTGCTCCTCGTCAAATAAAAGCGAGCCGGTGACCGGAAAAATGGAAAACTGCCCATAGTCGTTGATCCACGGACTCGGCTGGTGCGTCTGTTTGAAACCGCGGATTTTATCGTCGTCGTATTTGTAGACCCAGCCGTCGCCCATTTTCGCCGTCTGCGGCGTCCAGAAATTCATGCCCCAGGGCATGGCGATGGCCGGGTAGGTGTTGCCGTTGGACAGGCTGAATTTGGAATCCGTTCCAATCAGCGGGTTGACGTAATCGACGGGATCGGTGATCTCCTCGACGGTGCGGGCGGAGACAAGCACGCCGAATGACAGGAATGCAAGAAACAGGGAAATCTTCATGAAAAGACCTCATTTTTATAAAGTGGCGCCGACGCGAAAAACGTGACGTGGACAACAACATATCTTCAACGCCAAGCCGGAGCCCGGCTGCCAGGGTTATGATGCTTTGCCGTTGCTCCCAAGCCGGGGCTTGAGAGCAAGGGAAGCTTTTATCATGTATGAAAGCTAGGCAATTTTTCGTAAAAATAAATTTAATTTTAATTTTTAGGTATATTTTTTACGGTAGTATTGCTTATCTTTCAATAGCAAAGATTTGCAATATTTCCATATTATAGGAATTAAGAGTGCTTTTGCCAAACAAAACAAGCAACCATTTATTTTAAAACCTTTCGCTGCAAAGGGTAAACAACAAACCGGAGGGAATTATGACAGGAATTGAAATTATCGGTTTTGCTATTATTCTCTTGTACAGCGTCATTATCTTGATTCAGGTACAAAAGGGAACAAATCTTTTTGACAAGAAAGGTCTCGGAGTTTTTGCCTTGACAACACAAAAGTCCCGAGACCAAATCTATCAAGTATTATTCAGTCTTTGCCATGATAAAAAGTATTCAGTAGAATTTTTTGATGTCGAAAAAGGGCGCATTCTTCTTTCTGAAAACCCGACATTGTTCCATGGCGGCTTTTTCTATCCCATAACAATTTCTCCGCGGGAGAATGGGGTTCTGGAAATCAAAATAAGCGTGAAAAGTAAGTTGCTGTTTTCCGGCATCCTGATTTTTAGACGCCATCGAAATCTGGTTAACCTGATTAAACTCGGTCTTGCCGCTGCCAATTAGTTCAAGGGGCCCTACGCCCCTTGAACTTGCAAGCTTTCCCCTGAATTGCACCATCACATTTTATGCATCTGCCGTCACTACATTGCCAAGCTTTGTTGTTAATGCAAATGCCGCTGGTTCTGGCGGATCGCGAAAACATGCCTCTTTGGCGATCTCGGGCTTGGCGACGCCCACCATACTATCCGTGAAAACTATCTTCAAAACTAGGGCGGACTCGGCTGATGCGTCTGCTTAAAGCCGCGGATTTTATCGTCGTCGTATTTATAGCACCAGCCGTCGCCCGTTTTCGCCGTCTGCGGCGTCCGGAAATTCATACCCCAGGGCATGGCGATGGCCGGATAGGTGTTGCCGTTGGACAGGCTGAATTTGGAATCCGTTCCAATCAGCGGGTTGACGTAATCGACGGGATCGGTGATCGTATCAATGGTCTGGTTTGATGCCGTCATGCTAAAAGATAATACCAGGAAAAAGAAAAGATGCTTCATAGGATGGCTCCATGTTTTTATTATCGCAGCGACTAGTAGGTCGCATCGACATACTGGTTGGATGCGCGTAGAAAATAGAGGTTGCCGCCGGCGATAATTCTGACAATCACATCCACGTATATTTTAGGCCCCCATTTCGGGCCGTTGCGCATGATTTTTAAGAGGCGAAATGGCGCGCTATCCGGATGATCTGGCGGTGGATCTTTGTCATAATGGGAGCGCCACACGTCGCCTTTGTAAACAATATAGACGCCGTCGCTGTCAATGTCACCGGTGATGGCGGAAGAATCGACGGTCTCGATTTTGATGATGCCGATGATGGGCTGGTCGAAGGACGGTACGGTGGGCATCATGTCCCGCCAGAGCGTGGTCTTTAAAACGAATGTTTGGTTATGCAGACGCAACGTTTCCGGGGCGCCAAGCAAGAACTCGGCCGGCAACCCGGGCAGCGGCGCGAGCATATTGCGCTCACAACGCCAGCTCGACGCTAAAAGTACAAACAGGATGAATGTAAAGAGCAGATTTTTCACTTGAAACCATGGTTGTTTGATAGTGTTGTTATTTTTGACAAATTTACTATATTATAGCCATTGATTCAACCACATTTTAGGAGGTCGGGATGAGGGCGCTTAAAATAATTTTTATTGGGGTTATGATGATGGCACTAACGCATTGCGCGCGGCAGCCGCGCGCGGCGAAACAGCCGCACAAGCTGACTATTCACGGCGATACGCGCATCGACAATTACTACTGGCTGCGCGAGCGCGACAATCCCCGGGTGACTAAATATCTGGAGGCTGAAAACGCCTATCGGGAAAGGGTCATGCGGCGCACGAAAGATTTTGAGAGCGGCCTGTTCGAGGAGATGAAGTCGCGAATCAAACAGGACGACGCCAGCGTGCCGGTCAAACGCGACGATTATTGGTATTATGTGCGCTTTGAGGAGGGGGCGGAGTACCCGATCTTTTGTCGGAAGAAAGGATCGCTGCAAGACAAGGAGGAGGTCCTGCTCGACGTCAACGACCTGGCCAAAGGTCACGATTTTTGCCGGGTGCGCGGCTTTAAAACGTCGCCCGACCATCGCATCGTCTCGTTTGCCGTGGA
>JAJRST010000368.1 GCA_024278645.1 bacterium
GTGACGACCGAGTTGAACGCCGGCACCGACAACCCGCTGGTTTTTTTCGAGGAAAACGATGTGCTGTCGGGCGGCAACTTTCACGGCCAGCCGATATCGACGGCATGCGACGTCCTGGCCATCGCCGTGGCGCAGCTCGCCAATATCTCGGAACGTCGTCTGGAAAATCTAATGGACGCCAACCAAAGCGGGCTGCCGCCGTTTCTCGCTACTCAGAGCGGCATCAATTCCGGATTTATGATCGCCCAGGTGACCGCCGCCGCCCTGGCGTCGGAAAACAAAGTGCTCTGCCATCCGGCGTCGGTTGATTCCATTCCGACGTCCGCCAATCAGGAAGATTTTGTCAGCATGGGCGCCCATGCGGCGCGGAAGGCGCTGGAGGTTGTTGAAAACGCCGATATCGTCATTGGCATCGAACTGCTCGCCGGTTGCCAGGCCATAGACTTTCGCGAAAAGCTGCGACCGGGGAACGGCACAAATCCCGCCTACCGGATTATCCGTGAACATATTCCGACAATGCAAAAAGATCGTTTGTTGAAAAATGATATTGAAAAGATCAGAAAGCTCTTAAAATCCAACTTTATTATTCAAAAAGTTGAGGCGGCTGTAGGGCCGCTTTGAAATTTGGAGAACAAAATACATGGGACAAATCGTAAAGGAAGGCTACACGTTTGACGACGTGCTGCTCATACCAAACAAATCCGAAGTGCTGCCCAGGGAGGTCGATGTCCGCACTCGCTTGAGCAAGCATATCAAGCTCAATATCCCCATCGTCGGCGCGGCCATGGATACGGTGACCGAGTCCGAACAGGCCATCGCCCTGGCTCGCGAGGGCGGCATTGGCATTGTGCACAAGAATTGCTCCATTGAGCAGCAAGTGGATGAAGTCGATCGCGTCAAACGCTCCGAAAGCGGAATGATCATGAATCCGATCACACTTTCCTCGGATCGTAAAATAAGCGAGGCGCTGGAACTGATGACGCGTTATCACATCTCCGGCATCCCCATCGTCGATGGAAAAAAACTGGTCGGCATTTTGACGAATCGTGACCTGCGCTTTGAAACCGACACAAACAAGCTGGTGCGCTCCCTGATGACCAAGGACAACCTGGTGACCGTGCCGGTCGGCACCTCGCTGGAGGAAGCCGAAAAACTGTTGCAGAAACATCGCATTTAAAAACTGCTTGTCGTGGACAAGGAGCGACGTCTCAAGGGTCTCATCACCGTCAAGGATATTCAGAATCGTAAAAAGTATCCAAACGCCGCCAAGGACCAGCACGGTCGGCTGCTCGTCGGCGCCGCCGTCGGCGTGGCCCGGGACACAAAAGAACGCGCCGCTGAATTGCTGAAAGCCGGCGTCGACGTCATCGTCGTCGATACGGCGCATGGACATTCGCGCGGCGTGCTCCTCACCATTGAGATGCTGAAGAAGAGCTTCCCGGACATTGAGCTTGTCGCCGGAAACGTCGCTACGCCGGAAGCCTGCCGGGAGTTGATCGACGTCGGCGTCGATGGCGTTAAAATCGGCATCGGTCCCGGTTCGATATGTACCACGCGTGTGGTGGCCGGCACCGGCGTGCCGCAATTGACGGCAATTATGGAGTGCGCGGAAATTTGCGCGGAGCATGACATCCCATTGATCGCCGACGGCGGCATCAAACAGACCGGCGATATTGCCAAGGCCATTGGCGCCGGCGCCGACAGCGTCATGCTGGGCAACATGCTCGCCGGCACGGATGAAAGTCCGGGGGAGATGATTTTTCTGGAAGGCAGAAGCTTCAAGGTTTACCGGGCCATGGGGTCGCTCGGCGCCATGCGCGGCGGTCGCGGCGATCGCTATTTTCAGGAGGGCGAACGCGATTTGAAAAAGCTGGTGCCGGAAGGCATAGAAGGGCGGATTCCGTATCGCGGCAAATTAGCGGATGTGGTCTACCAGATGATCGGCGGCTTGCGTGCGGCCATGGGCTATTGCGGCGCCCAAAATATTCAGGCTTTGAAGGAAAAGGCGCGTTTTGTGCGCATTACATCGTCGGGCCTGCACGAGAGTCATCCCCATGACATTACCATTACTCATGAATCGCCA
The DNA here is from genome assembly GCA_024278645.1 of bacterium. Classification (GTDB taxonomy): domain Bacteria; phylum Zhuqueibacterota; class Zhuqueibacteria; order Residuimicrobiales; family Krinioviventaceae; genus JAJRST01. The sequence goes on from JAJRST010000368.1 coordinate 2,084, forward strand.
AACTATATGATGCATTCGAGATGAGCAGCGTCAATAAAGCAAAAAAGCCGAGCTGTCTGGCCCGGCTTTATTATAAAAGCTCTTTTTTATGAGAGTTTGCTGACGAACGACGATAGTTTGGACTTTTGGTTGGCGGCTTTATTTTTATGAATGATGCCTTTGTTGACCAGTTTGTCCAGAAGCGATGTCGTCTCGCGGAGCAGCTTTTCGCCATCCTCTTTGCTCTCGGCGGCGCGAACCTTTTTCACTTGCGTTTTTAACATTGTTTTATAATGGCGATTGCGCAGCCTGTCGCGTTCATTCGTTTGAATTCTTTTTATTGCTGACTTGTGATGTGCCATTGATCCTCGAACCTTTCCTTTAAAAAATTTATTCAAAGCTTGACATTTTACAAAAAATTCACTTAAATATCAATGAAAATTTTTAAAAAATAACTTAAAGTATCGTGAGGATAAAATTCTGTTTAAATTAATGAAAAGAATTCAGGGAACGCTCATCGGACTTTTGTTTGGAATGATGATTGTTGAGGCTGGCGCGGGCGTTCAAACAACCGATAATTCTTATGATGTTGTCGTGTATGGCGGTACATCCGCAGGCGTGGCCGCCGCGATTCAAGCTTCCAGAATGGGCAA
>JAJRST010000369.1 GCA_024278645.1 bacterium
CGAGGAGGATCCGTATAAAGCCGCCAGCGGCGCTCATGCCGTGGCGATATTGACGGAATGGCGCTCTTTCAAGGAACTGGACTATGAAAAGATTTACGCCTCAATGGAAAAACCGGCGTTCATTTTCGATGGCCGCAACATCCTGGATCACCGGCGGCTTTACGACATCGGGTTCAACGTCTACAGCATCGGCAAGAAATCGCTCACTCATTTTGAGGAATGATCAAGAGAGCTGCCCCGGCCCGACGACCAAGTCATCGGGCCGGAAACAGCCTCATCACGCCATGATAACATCCATTGATCACATCAACATCGTCGTCGCCGACTTGCAGCGGTCGGTCAAATTCTACGAGCTGTTGGGCTTTAAAGTTGTGCGCCGGGCGCATCTGCGGGGCGAGTGGATTGATAAAATCGTCGGCCTGCCGGAGGTTTCGGCGGAGGTGGTCTATATCATCGCGCCGGGCGGCGAACCGAGAATAGAGCTGCTGCACTACAAATCGCCGCGAGGAGCATCGCTGCCGTTGAACTCGCTGCCGAACACCATTGGCGTGCGTCATATCGCCTTTCGCGTGGATGACATCCATGACATGACGGCCAGGCTGAAAAAAGCCGGCGTTCCATTGTTCGGCGAGCCGGTGAGCGCGCCCCCGGACGTGGTCAAACACGACGCCGGACAAAAGACGCTGCTCTATTTCACCGACCCGGACGGCGTGATCCTGGAGCTGGCGCAGTATCAATGAAAATTCTGCTCATACAGCCGCCCATCGAAGATTTTTACACCACGCCCGTTCGTCTATATCCCCTGGGGCTGCTTTACGCCGCCGCGACGTTGCAAAAACTCGGCTGCGACGTCGAGATTCTCGATTGCCTGACGCCGCCGAAAAAACGCCAGCTCGCCATCCCCGCGGATTTTTCCTATTTGGAAAAACATTTCAGAAACAACCCATACCTGTTCAAAGGCTATTACCGCTACGGCCTTTCCGACCGCCAAATCATGGAGCGCATCGACGCGGCGCAGCCGGATATGATCGGCATTTCATCACAGTTCACCGCCTATTTTCAAAGCGTGCAAAAACTCGCGGAAATGATTAAAGCAAATGCCGATATTCCGATTTTCATCGGCGGAAACCACGCCGCCGCTTTTGGCGAGGAGATACAAAAACGCACGCCGGCCATCGACGATGTGCTCGTCGGCCCGGCGGAAACAGCGTTGCCGCGCCATTTCAATCGAGGCGACGCCTCTCGCTTTTCCGGGGCGCCGATTGACTGGAAATCCATGCAACCGGCGCACGAACTGTTGCCGCCCCCGGATTATCGCATGGGCAAAAAGAACTACATATCCATGATCGCCAGCCGCGGCTGCCCATACAAATGCGAATTCTGCAGCGTCCATAACATGTTCGGCCGGCGCATGGACTATCGCGACATCGACGATGTTCTCGATGAAATGCGCCGAAATTATCTTGATAAAGAGGCGCGAATTTTTAATTTTGAAGATGACAATATTTCGGTGAATAAAAAATGGTTCGAGCATTTTTTACAGCGCGTCATCGCCGATTCGACGTTGAAAGATATCGAGTTGACGGCGATGAACGGACTATGCTATCCAACGCTGGACGATCGTCTGTTGCAGCTGATGCACAGGGCCGGATTTCGCCGGCTTGATCTCTCGTTTGTGACGCGGGACCAAGCGTTGCGCCGGCGCTTCAAACGGCCGGGGCGCGACGACGACCTGGAACGCATTGTCCGGACGGCGCACCGGCTCGGCTTTTTCATTACCGTGTACATCATTATCGGTCTTCCGGGCCAGAGCTACGACGAAGTGAAAGAGAGCATCGATGTCCTGCTCGATATGAATGTACTCGTCGGGCCGTCAGTGTTTTATATTCCACCGGCAAGTTCACTGTACGATAAACTGGAACTGCCGGAGCACGTTCGCTGCAACTGGAACCTGTATCGTTCTTCCGCATTTGCGGTCTAAACCGACGAGCTAAATCGCTTGCAATTATTGCATCTTTTTTCGTATACTCGTGAACAAAATTTGTTGCGAAAATCCAACTCGTGGAGGGAAGCATGATTATTCCGATTGACGACGTTAAAATCAACAACCGTATCCGGCAGGACCTGGGAGATATCGACACGCTGGCGCAATCCATAGAGAAAATGGGGCTGATTCATCCGGTTATTATTTCGGAAAAATACGAGCTGCTCAGCGGCTACCGTCGTCTGCAGGCGTGCAAAAAACTGGGGTGGGACACCATTCAAGTCAAGATCGTTACGATCGGCGACGACGATTTAAAAAAGATCGATTGGGAGTATCACGAAAACATCGGGCGCAAGGATTTAAGCGTGGACGAAACAAAGCGTTACGTCGCCAAACGAGAATCCTTTATGGCGCCGAAATACAAAAGCGTGTGGTCCAAACTCGTCGCCTTTTTCAGGCGCATTCTTTTCTTTTGGAGAAAAAAGGACTAGAGGGCGAGGCCCTCAAATCAGTCCGCAAAAAGAGTCTGGTTGCGCTCCGGCCCCACGGAGACGATGCCGATGGGAACGCCGCTTAATTCACTCAGACGATTCAAATATTTTTTCGCATTTTCGGGAAGATCGTCCCATCGCTTGGCGTCGGTCGTGGGCGCCTGCCACCCGGGGTGGCTCTCAAGAATCGGCCTTGCCTGTTCCTGCGCCTTTAGCGTCGCCGGATAGTCCTGTAATATCTCGCCGTTGTATTCATAGGCCGTACAAATCTTTATGTCCTGCAACGTATCCAGCACATCCAGCTTGGTAATGACCAGGCTGGTGAGGCCGTTGACGCGCGCGGCGTTGCGCACGACGACGGCGTCGAACCAACCGCAGCGGCGTGGCCGTCCTGTTGTGGCGCCAAATTCGCCCCCCAGTTTGCGTATATGCTCGCTAAAGTCGTCGTCAAACTCCGTGGGAAACGGCCCCATGCCGACGCGGGTGGTGTAGGCCTTGACGATGCCGATCACCTCGTCAATTTTAGTCGGCCCGATGCCAAGACCGGTGCAGGCGCCCCCGGCGACCGGATTTGAAGAAGTGACAAAAGGATAGGTGCCATAATCCACATCGAGCATGGTTCCCTGGGCGCCCTCCACCAGGATGCTCTTTTCCGCTTCTATGGC
>JAJRST010000370.1 GCA_024278645.1 bacterium
GGCAAGAAAGGTTCTGCGCTTGATGTTGATGCTCTGATGAACCGCATTGATGACGCTCGAAACTACCAACATGGATTGTCTTCGCTTATTGCTGAACAGGGGAAAAAAGCGCAGTTGGTCGAGGCCATTGCTTATCGCGGTATCTGGGAAAATTGGAATTACAATAAATTCAATTATGGCGACAGGTTTTGTTCAGGCGTTCTTTTTTGGCCCCACAATGGCCCCATACGCCAGGCGGCCGGCCGGTTGTGGGACGGGTCTCTGGAACCCACCGCGGCATTGTACTATATACAGGATGCCCTGGAGCCGCTTCATGCTCAATATGATTTTGTAACAAATGCGGTTTCCGTGTACAATGATTATTACCAAGCATTTCCCAACTGTCAATTGTCGATTCGGATATTTAACCTGGACATGTTGGAAAAATATTCCGGGAACATATTTATCAATATTCCCGAAGATTGTGTTTTAAACGATGTGATTGTCGTAGACCTGCCCGACGATCTTTCCAAAGTTTATTTTATAAAGTTGGAATTAAAGGATAATAACGGACGACTGATTTCCGATACGTTTTACTGGAGAACGGCGGATGAAAAAGGGCCCGGGCAAACCGGGCCGTGGCATACGAATTTTTCCGAACTCGAAAAGCTGGCCCCGGTTCATCTGCTTAAAACCGTTGGAAAAGAATCCCTGAAAAACAGCGTGCTTTTCCATGTCAATGTAAAAAACTTGTCGCAAACTCTGGCGTTTTTCCTTCAAATCAAATTGGTTGACCAGGCGACGGGTGAATCCATTCGACCGGTTTTTTACGAGGACAACTTTTTCTCTTTGTTGCCGAACGAATCGAAAACAATTGATATCGAAGCTCTTAAAAGTCTGCTGCATCAAAAGCAGGTGAGCGTGGTCATTGACGGGTGGAATGTCATACAAAATTGAACTATCGTATTTAAACCTTAGGAGGCGCTTGTGACACACCGACCGGGGAAAACGGGGCATGTTTTCATCATGTCTGTGTTTTTATGTCTTTGCATAACGACGAGCCATCTCTTTGCCAATGTTTCGGGTAAAATTGTCGGCCGAGTTGTTGACGCCGAAACAAATGACGCTCTTCCGGGCGCCAATATCTTACTTGAAGGGACCAGCCTGGGCGCGGCATCCGACAACGACGGATATTATATTATTTCGAATCTTCAGCCTGGCGCTTACACAATGGTTGTCACCTACATTGGTTATAAAAAGAAAAAGATCGATGTGGCCCTTGCCGCCAGACAGACGCTGAAACAAGATATAAAGCTTCAGTATGTCGGCGTTGTTGAAGGAAAAGAAGTTGTCGTGGTGGCGCAAGCGGAAGGCCAGATGGCTGCGATTAACAAGCAGCTCAGCGCCAGGGCGATCACAAACGTCGTTTCGCAAGCCCGCATACAAGAGCTGCCGGATGCCAATGCGGCGGAGTCCCTCGGGCGCTTGCCGGGCGTCTCCATTCAACGGTCCGGCGGCGAGGCGGCCGGCGTGCGCGTGCGTGGTCTCGGCGGCGGCGCCAATACAGTCTATGTGGAAGGAATGCGCATGCCGGGCGCCGATTTGGGCGGCAACAGTCGCGCCGTCGGACTTGCCAACATCTCCTCGCAGATGATCGGCGGCATCGAGCTGCAGAAAACATTCCTGCCCGATCGCGACGCCGATGTCACCGGCGGCGGCATCGACTTTAAGCTCAGGGAAGCCGACTCCGGTTTTAATGCGGATGTCTTTTTGAGACAGGGATACAACGGCTTTACAAAGTCGACGCAAATGCGAGACGCGGCCGTCACCTTGAGCGACAGGTACTTTGATGATAAACTGGGCGTCATGATCAACAGCGTGTACGACCGGAAGGATCGCGGCAGCGATTATTTGACGGCCGGTTACGATATTCAGGTCACGCCTAAAAATTCCGAGGAAATTGTGCCGGTGCGTGCAACGAACGCCCGCCTTCGCAACAAAGCCGAGCTGCGCAATCGCTATGGTTTTACAATAAACCTGGACTACCGGCTGCCGAACGGCAAGCTGACGGCCAAGGGGTTTTATACCAATATGGAGCGGACGGTCGAGGAAAGCATCAACACTTATAGCGGCGATGATCGTTCCATAGGCTACCAGGCCGGAAAATACAACCAAACAGACCGCAACTTTTTGACCGGGCTGGCCGGCGAGCATAAAATGTTCGGAGGACAACTGGACTGGCGGCTTTATCACTCCGAGTCCCTGGCCGATCGACCGGACGCCATGTTCGCCTCTGCCGTTCTGACAAGCGCCATAGCCTACGACGTGGATCCCACACAGGGTCCGGAAAACCTGATCCGCCACGGAAGCCACGACGCCTCGCAAGCCAAGCTCACACGCACCAACTTTCAAAGCCTTGGCAACGAGGCTTTTGAAAATGCCGTCGCCGCCAATTTCGAGCGGCCGTTCCGGTTGAGCAACGCCATCGCCGGATATATCAAATTTGGCGGCAAGTACAGGGGGACGCAGCGTGAATTTCAGCAATCCGGCGCTACGCTGGAATACGGCATCGGCAGTCTGGTTAACGGCACCGAAATCGTGACAAAAGCCTTCCCGGATTGGGACTGGCAAACGAATAAAAGCGGCGCCCTGAACTATGCCAACTTTGTGCGTGATTTTGATCCGCGGGATTTTGGCGGCGAAGGCGATATAAAGTTTTACTATCCGGTTGATTTTGAAAAGCTGGAACGGGTCCTGAAAGAAACGCGCGAGGACTATGTGCGTGAAATGGCCAGGGAAGCCAATAATTACAGAAATCACGAAACCTTTGCCGCCGCCTATATCATGGCCGGAATCCACATCGGCCGCTATGTCACCTTTACGCCCGGCGTGCGCTACGAGTCCAACATCAATACAACCGACGCTTTAAAGTTTGTCGAAACGCAGGGCGCGGGCTACACGCATGTCCAGGGCAAGTTTACCGATGTGACGGCGGATGCA
>JAJRST010000371.1 GCA_024278645.1 bacterium
AGAAATATATTTTTAGGGTTAATTTCATGCGAATTTGTTAGATAAAATGTGACGCCAATGAACAAATTCATTTAAATTGCCATAATTCTCGCAATTGAAAATAGTTTGTCAAAATCAAGGTGTAGTTCGCCGAGTACATACATGAAAACAACGGCGCTATCCGAATTCCTGTTGCTTCTGTGGTTTGTCGGTTTTATATTGCAAAAAAAGATTTTGATCCTGTGGTGAACGGATGGTTTTATTGGGCATAGACAACCTGCTGCAAAATCCACATCTGCAAAAGCCGCTCAGGGGGCGGCGATTGGCGCTGCTCGGCCATGCGGCCTCGGTGACGCGCGGCGGCCGGCATACGCTTGACGCTCTGATGCAGCAGCCGGATTTACAAATCGTCGCCGCATTCGGCCCGCAGCACGGTATGCGCGGCGAGAAGCAGGACAATATGATCGAATCCGACGACTATGTGGACCCGCGGCACGGCATCCCCGTATTCAGCTTGTACGGCAAGGTGCGGCGCCCCACGGCGGGAATGATGCGGACGTTCGATGTGCTGCTCATCGACCTCCAGGACATCGGCACGCGCATTTACACTTTTGTCACCACGCTTGTCTACATGCTGGAAGCGTGCGCGGAGCATAAAAAAAGCGTCTGCCTTCTCGATCGGCCCAACCCCGCGGGGCGTCCTATCGAAGGGTCGATTCTCGAACCGGGGTGGGAGAGCTTTGTCGGCGCCGCGCCGCTCATCATGCGCCACGGTTTGACCCTGGGCGAACTGGCCGCCTGGTACGTCGACCTGAGAGGGCTGGACGTGGATTTGCAGGTCGTCCCCATGCTGGACTACGATCCCGACGCCGCGCCGGGGTTCGGCTGGCCGCTGCACGAGCTGTCATGGATCAACCCCAGTCCGAACGCCTCCAGCCTGAACATGACGCGCTGTTTTCCCGGCACGGTTCTGTTTGAAGGCACAACCCTGTCCGAGGGCCGCGGCACGACGACGGCGCTGGAAGTCGTCGGCGCGCCGGACCTGGATTTTGATCGACTTTTGCAGCGCATGTTTGCCCTGCGTCCCGAATGGCTGCGCGGCTGCCTCATTCGCCCTTGCTTTTTCGAACCCACGTTTCATAAACATGTCGGTGCGTTGTGCGCCGGTCTGCAAATCCATACCGACAATGCCTTGTACCGGCATGATGATTTCCAACCCTATCGCCTGGCCGCGCTTTTGCTAAAAACCATCCGGCTGGAATATCCGGGCTATCGACTGTGGCGCAAATTTCCCTACGAGTATGAAACCGAGCGACTGGCCATCGACCTGCTCGCCGGCGGCCCGTTTTTACGCCAATGGATCGACGACCCGGATGCAACGCCGGAGGAGTTCGACGCACGGTTGCGCGCCAATGAAATAAAATGGCGAGAGATTCGCGAACCTTTTTTACTTTATTGATGAAAGACTTGATTCTCAGGGAAATGATGTTTATGTTTTTTGTCCGTGGTTGTGCTCGGGGGAGCAACGATCGTATTCTGTGATCCGATTTATTCAAACCTAAAAGATGAGGGAAGTCATGAAAGTCATCCTTTTCGTTTTGAGTCTCGTTTTGTTCGTCGCCTGCCAGTCGCCCAAAAGTCCGCCGGATATCCTCAACGGACGCATTCTTTTTCTCGGAGACAGCATCACCCAGGACGGTCGCTATGTGAGCATCATCGAATACGAACTGTTCAGGCATTACCCGGACGCCGATATCGACGTCATCAGCATCGGGCTGTCGAGCGAAACCGTTTCCGGATTGACCGAGCCGCATCATCCCTATCCGCGCCCGAATGTGCACGAACGCTTGGGACGCGCCCTGGAAAAAACAAAGCCGCAAACCGTGGTCGCATGCTACGGCATGAACGACGGCATTTACCATCCGCAAAGCGACGAGCGTTTTCAGTCCTACAAGGACGGCATACAAAAGCTCGTCGCCGATGTCAGGGCCGCGGGGGCCAAACTGATCATTTTGACGCCGCCGATTTTCGACGCCGCGGTCATCCCGAAAAAAGTGGTCGGCGCGGATGCGCCCCGGTTCGGCTACTCGACCCCTTTTGTCGGCTATAACGATGTGTTGGCGGATTACTCCGAATGGCTGCTTGCTTTGAACGTTCCGGATGTGCAGGTCATCAATCTGAATGGGCCGATGCTGGTATTTGTAAAGCAACAACGCGAGTCAAATCCCGACTTTGCCATCAGCAAGGACGGCGTGCATCCGAACTTTGACGGTCATGCGCTGATGGCGCGCTTGTTCCTGAAAGGCATCGGCGTTCCCCTCGAGGATGTGGACGTCCACTATTATGCCGCCCTGTTGACCAAGGATCCGCTTTACCGCCTGGTGCAACAACGACGCGCCATGCGTTCCACCGCCTGGCTGGTGGATATCGGCTTTAACAAGCCGGGAAATTACAAAGCGCTGCCCCTGGACGAGGCGGAAAAAATGGCGGCCGAAATGAAGCAGCAGATACTGGATCAGGTCAAGGGAGAGAATTAAGATTGTCGGCGTCAATTTCGCACCGGCAAGATACAAAAGACTCTACTCGCTTTCAGGTCGCAGACTTGGTGTTTTATTAAATTGCTGCAAGGCAAAAAGAATTGTCTTGCCCGTAATTGTTTTGCCCTTGAAAAGGAGGACAGGAATGATAAAGCTGTCAACGTTGATCCTGCTGCTGGCCGTCGCAGCCATACCCCAGGACGCTAATTATGACGAAGCCAAAATACCGGCTTTTGTCCTTCCCGATCCGTTGATTTGTTCCGACGGCGCCAAAGTGACCGATTCACAAACATGGATGCACAAACGCCGACCCGAAATTCTCGCCCTGTTTGAGAAACAAGTTTACGGCAAGGCGCCGGACGCCCCTGTGATAGCCTACGATCTCCTCGAAAGCGACGCCCGCGCCCTGGGAGGTCTGGCGACGCGCAAGCAAGTGCGCGTTTACCTCATCGGCGACAAAAAAGGGCCGTTCATGGATGTGCTCATCTACCTGCCCAATAAAACCCAGAGACCGGCGCCGCTGTTCGTAGGCCTTAATTTTTATGGCAACCACACCACCATCGACGATCCGGCCGTATTTATCACCAAAAGCTGGGTGCGCAACAACAAGGAGTTCGGCATCGTCGACCATCGCGCGACCGAGGCCTCTCGCGGCGTCCGTGCGAGCCGCTGGCCAATCCGGCGCATTCTGCGGCAAGGCTACGGCCTGGCTACGATTTATTACGGCGACATCGACCCGGACGACGAGGGTCGCTTTGACAATGGCATTCATCCCTGGTTCTACAAAAAGGGGCAAACGCATCCGGCGCCGGACGAGTGGGGTTCCATCGCCGCCTGGGCCTGGGGATTAAGCCGCGCCATGGATTATTTTGAAGCGGACGACGACATCGCCAACGAAAGAGTCATCGTCATGGGACACTCTCGTCTCGGTAAAACGTCGCTTTGGGCCGGGGCGACGGACAAGCGTTTTGCCATCGTCATTTCCAATAATTCGGGCTGCGGCGGCGCGGCGTTGTCGCGACGGCGCTTTGGTGAAACGGTCAAGCGCATCAATACGTCATTTCCGCACTGGTTTTGCGACAATTTCAAGAAATACAACGACAACGAAGAGGCGCTGCCCGTGGACCAGCACGAACTCATTGCGCTCATGGCGCCGCGTCCGGTTTATGTGGCCAGCGCCGAGGAAGATCGCTGGGCCGATCCGCGCGGCGAGTTTTTGTCGGCGAAATACGCTGAACCTGTGTATCAACTGTTCGGCTTGCAAGGGCTGCCCTCAGATGAAATGCCCGAGGTCGGCAAGCCCGCTGTCGGAACCATCGGCTATCATATTCGTTCCGGCGCGCATGACGTGACGCTCTACGACTGGCGGCAATATCTGAGATTCGCGGACAGGCATCTGCATGAGAAAGGTATGAAATGAAAATTAAAATATTGCTGCTGGCGGCGCTGGTCGCTTACCAATCGGTGGGCGACATAGCCGAAGGCAAGGACGGCTTTTTGCCATATAAAATAAAATCCATCGTGTATTCGATCGACGATGACAAAGGGGGAAACGAAATTATCAACATTTCTTATCCTCAATTCACCAAATCTGCTGCGGCCGAGTCCATCAATGAGCAGGTCGCAAGAACCATCGCTTCATTGATCAACGACAGCCTGGCGCTGGATGGGGCGGTCGAATGGTTTGTCAAGGAGTACGAACAGTTCAAAAAGGATTTTCCGGAAACGGCGCAGTACTGGCAGTTTTCCGCTGTGGTCGAACCGTTGGTGAATACGGCAAAAACGCTGACGCTTGGTTTTGATATGTACAACTATAGCGGCGGCGCGCATGGAAATGCGCTGCGCATTCTATTGTCGCTGCATCCGGGGACAGGAGAACGCATCAAATTAAATGAAATCATCCGGCCCGATAAAAGCGACGCTTTTCTAAAATATGCCGAGCAACAATTTCGACGGGAGCGCGATATTCCTGCGTCTCAACCATTGTCGGAGGCAGGTTTTTGGTTTGAAAACGACCGGTTTTATTTAAGCGAAAACTTTGGTGTATTGCAGGACGGTTTATTGTTTGTTTATAATCCTTATGAAATAGCACCCTACACCACTGGCGGCATCGAGCTGTTTATGAGCAATGAAAATCTGAGACCATTTCTAAAGGAATGAAACGGATGAAAAAGCTTTTCCGGCGCTTGTTTTATTTTCTGTTGTGAACATTTATGCTCGGGCGCCTCCCCCAAAAAAAATCGAAATTTGGCCTTCACATTATAATTCAAACCAGTCATCTATCATCGGCCTCAAATTATCCGCTCGTTCCTTGTGCGTAAACTCGTTGGTTTTCGGATTATAGTTATATTCTTCCCCCCATTCCTTGCCGTGCCGCAGAATTTCGCGAATGGCGTGCAATATGAATTCAATCTCTTCGTCCGTCGTCGTCGGATGCACGGAAAGCCGCACCCACCCCAGTTTGGCGGACAGATCGCCCTGGTCGATTTTGTCCGTCATCTCCCTGGAGCGCTGCGGATCCACGTGCAGCAAAAAGTGACCGTAGGTGCCGGCGCAGGAGCAGCCGCCGCGAACCTGGATGCCGAATTTGTCATTCAACAGGCGCACCATCAGGTTAAAATGAATTTCATGAACATAAATGTAAAAGATGCCCAGGCGCTGGTCGATGTTGTCCGCCAGAATGTGGATGTTGGGGATGTCGCGCAAGCCTTGGAACAGACGCCGCACCATCTCCTATTCCCTTTTCAGAATGTTGTCCACGCCCATCCGTTCCTTCAGTTTTATGGCCAACGCCCCGCGAATGGCTTGTAAAAAGCCCGGCGTGCCGCCGTCCTCGCGAAGTTCAATATCCGCGATAAAGTGGTGGCCGTGCCAAGGGTTTGTCCACAGCACCGTGCCGCCGCCCGGTTGGTCCGGCACTTTATTTTTATAGAGTTCCTTGTCAAAAATCAACACGCCGGAGGAGCCGGGGCCGCCGAGAAACTTGTGCGGTGAAAAAAATACGGCATCCAGCTTTGCTTCTTCGTCGCCATGGGGGTGCATGTCAATCGTGACATAAGGGGCCGAGGCGGCATAGTCGATGAAACAATAGCCGCCGTAGCGGTGCATGATTGTGGCCAGTTCATGCACGGGTGTGGGAATGCCGGTGACGTTGGAGGCCGCGGTAAAAGCGCCGATCTTGAACAAGTGATCTTTGTATTTCTTCACCGTATCCTCGACGATGTTCAGATCAACGTTGCCGTCTTTTCCCGGCGGGATGACCACCACTTCGGCAATCGTCTCCTCCCACGAGGTCTGGTTCGAGTGGTGCTCCATGTGGGTCACAAAAACGATAGGGCGACAATTGACCTTCACCTCAATGCAATCCTTGAATTGTTCGGGAATTTTCAGCCCCAAAATGCGTTGAAACTTGTTCACCGCCGCGGTCATGCCGAAACCGGCGTTGATAATGAAGTCGTTGGGCCCGGCGTGGCAGTGATCCTTGACGATCTTGTGCGCCTTTTGATAGGCGAGCGTCATCGAGGTGCCGGTGATGTTCGTTTCGGTGTGCGTGTTACCGACAAGCGGTCCCAGCGAATGCGTCAACTTTTCTTCAATCGGATGATAGAGGCGACCGCTGGCCGTCCAATCCGCGTAAATAATTTTTTGTTCGCCAAAGGGAGAATGAAAGGCGCGGTCAACGCCGATGATGTTTTGTCGAAATCTTGAAAAATAGTTTTGTAATTTCACAATAATCTCGAATTGATTTCAATTCCCGTTTATCTAAAATATATGAAAACAAGATTGCATTGCCAATACTGATTTTGTCATATCTTTGTAAGTCACAACCCGAAAATGGTGCTTGGAACTTTAGGTAAATTTTCTAAATTCAACTTTTTATCCCAGGATGAAGCAAATGAATGAACCAAAAAACATTGCACTTGCGGAGGAGAAATGTTAAAAAATCACCCAAAGGGACTCATGGTATTGTTTTTCACGGAGATGTGGGAGCGGTTTGGTTTTTACCTGATGCTGGGCATCTTTTTTCTTTACATGACCGACACCACAAGCGGCGGCATGGGATTGGGCCGGGCAAAAGCGGCGGATATTGTCGGCACCTATCTGGCGCTGGTCTATCTGACGCCGTTCATCGGCGGACTGCTCGCCGACCGCATACTCGGCTACCGGCGCTCTATTTTCATCGGCGGCAGCCTGATGGCCGCCGGCTACATAGGCCTGGCGCTGCCCGGATGGACGGCGTTCTGGATTTCGCTGTCATTGATCATTGTCGGCAACGGCTTTTTCAAGCCCAATATTTCCACGCTTGTCGGCAATCTCTACACAAGGGATGAGTACAAAGCGCTCAAGGATTCCGGCTATAACATTTTTTACATGGGCATCAATATCGGCGCTTTTTTATGCAACTTTGTCGCCGCCTATTTGCGAAATCATTATGGTTGGGGCTATGCTTTTGCCGCCGCCGGCGTCGGCATGATACTTGGCCTTTTATGGTTCGCCCTGGGACAAAAAAATGTAAAGTCGGCGGACGTTCTCAAGCCGAAACAAAAGGAAGACATGCCTCTGGGCAATATATTCGGCATCGTGCTTTTGCCCGCCGTCGTTTTTGGCGTCATCGGCTGGATGCTGCCCGGCAATATTTTCAGTTCCGATTCCACCGACGCCTTTATCTTCGGCTCCATACCCGTTTTAATTTTCTATTTTTCTCTCTGGGTTCGCGCCTCCAGGGAGGACAAGTCCTCCATCGCCGCGCTGCTGGCCATTTTTGGCGTGGTGATTATTTTCTGGGCGATCTTTCATCAAAACGGCTCGGCGCTCACAATATGGGCCGAAAGTTACACCGATCGCTCGCTGGCCCCGGTGGTGGAGCCTGTCGCCGAGACCTTTGGCATGGTGCAGGAAGTGGACGCCACGCCGCGGGACGTGCCGCTCATCGACCCTCACGGCCGCCCGGTTTTGGATGAAAACGGCAATCCGGTCGTGCACCTGGGGCCGCACCCCTATTTCAACAACTTGCCGCTCGATCAGTGGCCGCCTGAAGGGCAAAAGCTAAAGCTGCTTTCGACGGAGATGTTTCAGTCGGTCAATCCGTTTTTTATCATCATTTTTACGCCCGCCGTGGTCGCCTTTTTCGCCATGCTGCGCAAGCGCAAGAAAGAGCCTTCAACACCGGCCAAAATAGGCTGGGGGCTGTTTATCACGGCGTTGTCCACGCTGGTGATGATCGGGGCCGTCTTTGCCTCGCAAAACGGCATACACAAAAGTTCGCCCGCCTGGCTCATTGGATCGTATGCGGTCATAACCATCGGCGAACTTTTTCTGAGTACCATGGGATTGTCATTGGTCTCCAAACTCAGCCCGCCGCGTCTGACGTCGTTGATGATGGGCGGCTGGTTCCTGTCCACCTCGCTCGGCAACAAGCTTTCCGGCGTTCTGGCGAGCTTGTGGGATATGTATGACCACAAGGCCGTGTTCTTCGCCGTCAATTTTGCTGGCGCAATGTTTGCAGCCCTGGCCATATTCGCAATGCTGAAATGGTTGCGGCGAGTCGTCCAGGAGCATACGGGCGAAAATTGAGCAGTGAATGTCAGGTGGAAAAGAAACAGCATAATTTCTTTTCCGCCTGTTCTTTTCTTAACAATTGAATCTATCAAGGCGACCGGGGCTAATTTTAAATTCTCTTAAAGTTAGCGGACAAGGTCGCAAGTGGTCCCAACGGGAGGGATGCAGTGAAATACGCCATTATCTCGGACATCCACGGAAATCTCGCCGCTCTTCAGCAAACTCTGAATCGTATCGATGAACAAAAATGCGACCGCATTGTCTGTCTTGGCGACATTGTCGGTTATGGTCCGTTTCCGAACGAGTGTTGCGAGGTTATACAAGATCGAGCCGATGTATGCATCCTCGGCAACCATGATTACGCGGTCATCGATTTGGCCTCTTCGGAAAATTTCAATCGATAT
The DNA here is from genome assembly GCA_024278645.1 of bacterium. Classification (GTDB taxonomy): domain Bacteria; phylum Zhuqueibacterota; class Zhuqueibacteria; order Residuimicrobiales; family Krinioviventaceae; genus JAJRST01. Next base: position 8,480 of record JAJRST010000371.1, read on the forward strand.
GCAAAGGCGGCGATCACCTGGACTGCCGCTGAACTGAGCGAAAGCAACAAAGCATTTCTGCGCAGCTTGCCTGTGCAAATTGAAGAAGAGGACATCCTTTTTGTGCACAGTTCACCGGCGGAGCCTTTGGCGTGGGAATATGTTCTTTCATTATACGACGCGGAATATGCTTTTATGCGGTTTGAGCAAAGCCTTTGCTTTATCGGCCACTCGCATCTTCCGGTCATCTATTCCTACGAGGATGGCGAGTTTCCGGCCATTGAACGGTTGCCTAGGGCGCCGTTGTTCAGCGGCTTTCGTTACATCATCAACGTCGGCAGCGTCGGTCAGCCGCGCGATGAAAATCGCGACGCATGTTTTGGCATCTATGATTCGGAAAAGCGAATATTTGAATTGCAACGGGCGCCTTATAATATCAAAGAAACGCAAGAGGCCATGGCCCGTAAGGAACTGCCTACATTTCTCATCGAGCGTCTGGCGTTTGGCAGGTAAATTCAGAATTGGAATAAAAGAGGTCTAAAATGGTGCCTGATAACAAATCAAACGGCGTGGGATTGCTTTTCTCCGAGACCACCTATCATAAAATATCGCGCATTTTGTACGAGTTGAACACACGGCTCAAGGCAAAGCTGACAATTTTTGCCGATATGAACGGTTATGCCATCGATTATAACGGCGATACCAGAAATGTGAATATCAACACGCTGACGGCGGTCGCCGCGGGCAGCTTTTCAGCTTCCAACGAAATGTCCCGCATGATCAGCGGCCAAAAGCATTTTGAACATGTGTTGCACGAAGGCGTTCGCGACAATGTCTACATGTGCAGCGTCGGCTCGGAATATTTAATGATCATCATTTTTGACAAAACGGCGCCCATCGGCTTTGTCCGTCTCCTTGTACACGCCGCGGTCAACAAATTGTCACAATATCTTGACAGCCTCAAGGCGCAAAAGAGCAAGACAGCGCAATTTTTAAATGCGGAATTTCGTTCCAAGCTCGACAATGAGATGGATCGCGCTTTCGGATTGATGTAGAGGAATGCATGTACGTTGACTGGAAAAATCAGGAGATTATATTCAAGATTGTTTATTACGGTCCCGGCCTTGGGGGCAAGACGACCAATCTCGAATACATCTATTCAAAAATCAACCCGGCGTTGCGCAGCGAGCTGGTCTCTTTTAAGACCAAAGAGGACCGAACGCTCTATTTTGACTTTATGCAGGTCGGATTGGGCAGCATTGGCGGCAAAAAGCCGCGCTTTCACCTGTACACCATCCCCGGACAAATTCAATACAGCTACGGTCGCAAACTGGTCATCAACGGCGCCGATGCCATCATCTTTGTCGCCGACTCGCAGCGAGATCGCCTTGATGAGAATATAGCCAGTTTGCAGGATCTACGAGAGAAGCTGGCCGGCTATCAAAAGTCGCTCGAGCAGTTGCCCTGGATCATCCAGTACAATAAACGCGATTTGCCCAGGGCTACGTCCATCCCCACGCTGCAAAAAAAGCTCAACCCTTTCGATGTCCCCTATTGCGAAGCCATTGCCACGCAGGGCGCCGGCGTCTTTGAAACGCTGAAAAGCGCTATCCAAATGGCGATGAGCAAGCTCTGACCCCTCCCTGTCGCTCCCCATTCATTTTCACCTGCTTTAAAAATAATAATCCTTCATTTCACAATTGTTCTTTGATGTTGAACAAATAACTCCTTATATTTGTACGTTTGAATACTTTTTTAACAAGGATGATTTGATGGAAAAGACAGCTTCGTTCCGGCCTCCCTTTGCCGCCACACTATCATGGATATTGTATGATTTTGCCAACACCTCCTATTCCATGAACATTGTATCGCTCTATTTCAGCACTTGGATCATCATTGAGTTGGGGCAAGGCGACTTTTGGGTGTCGTTCGTCAATTCGTTGTCCATGCTGTTCGTGGCGCTCACCATGCCGGTTTTAGGCGAGTGGTCCGACAAGAAGAACAAAAAACTGTCAGCGCTGTTGATTTTCACGGGCATTTGCATTCTCGGCACCTTTAGCATGGGCGTTATTGGCCAAAACATTCAAACGCTTTCAATACTGACGCCCCTGGTCCTGATCATTTACGTTATTTCCAATTACAGCTACCAGGGCGGTTTGGTGTTTTATAACGCTTTGCTGCCGGCGGTGAGCACGCCAAAGACGCTGGGGCGCATCTCCGGCTACGGCGTGGCCATCGGATACATGGGATCGGCGGCCGGTCTGTTCATCGGCGGATTATTCGTCGATGGCGGCGCCTTTGGCGTGTCCATTCCCGGCATCGAGGCCGGCGGCCGAGTGGCGGCGTTTATTCCCACGGCGCTGCTGTTTCTGCTTTTTGCCATTCCGATTTTCATTTTTGTCAAGGAGCCCCGCGTCGAAAAAAGTCATCATTGGAATATAAAGGATTCGTACCGGCGCGTGTGGCGCTCGATTGTCAACACCAAACAACATCCGGGACTGCTGCGTTTTCTCGTTGCAAAGTTCTTGTATGAAGACAGCATTCAGACGATCATTATTTTCATGGGCGTTTATACCCAGGCGGTCATGGGCTTTACATCCGCGGAGACCAACACCTTTTTTATTATCGTCATTCCTGCCGCGGTGCTGGGTTCCGTGCTTTTCGGCGTATTGACCGATCACTATGGCCCAAAAAAGACGCTGGTCGCTGTCATCACTTTATGGATCGTCAGCTTGGTCGTCATCATTGCGACAATGGATCTAACCCTGTTTTGGTTTATGGGCGCCGCTGTCGGCATTTTACTCGGATCGACGTGGACGGCTGCGAGGCCGTTGCTGATCACCCTGGCGCCGGCGAACAACCTCGGCGAGTTTTTTGGTCTGTATGCCTTATCCGGCAAGGTCGCCGCCATTATAGGGCCGCTGCTGTGGAGCGCTGTAACGTTGAGTTTTGCGCGCTTTGGACCCATCATAAAGTATAAAGCGGCTATCGGCGCTCTCACTGTCGTCATGGCCGTCGGCTTGATCGTGTTGTGGACGGTACCGGATTTTCATCGCCGGGAAAACATTGCCGACAATGAAAGCGTCAATGTCTAAAATTTATAGCCGGGAAAAGACGCTGCAGTCAAGGATTGCCATGTTAAGAAAAGAGTTAGAAAAGTTCCTAATCGTCCTTTTGCCATACGCATTTCTACAAGTTTATTGTATCAAATCTAAACACCATTTCTTTTATGGTCACTCCCGAATGCTGCCCTGCACGGCGTAATGACAAGTGTGCAAATTATTCGTAGTTTTGAATGAATTTGAGCGGATTGACGTTTGTACCGTCGGCCTTTTTGCTGAAATCTATGAAAATAAATAAAGGCTGTGGTATGTTATTTGAAGCATAACAGTGCTGTCCTCAAAAACTTGAACTGCATCAATGGATCGAACGAGTCAAATCATGAAAAAAATTGTTTTTCTTATCCTCTTTTTTACAGCCTTAAACTTTGCCCAGGAAAAGTCCAAAACCAGCGAATATCTTTTGGGAGAGCAAGAAAAGCTGGAGATGGTCGTCGCCATTTGGGGCGAAGTGCGCAAGCCGTGAGAATACCGCGTGGCCTATAATACCAACATTGTCGAGTTAATCTCCATCGCCGGCGGGCCGACGCAGAGCGCCACCCTGTCGCGCGTGCAGCTCACACGGCAGGCCACCGGCTGGTCCATCAGCCCGGCGATGCTCGAGACGATTATCAAGGAATCCGGCGGCGGTAAAATCAAGGACGAAGAATTAAAGCGTCGATTTGACACAGCTTCACGCAAAATCATCTCTTATGATGTAGATAGATATTTAGGAGATAAAAATATGTTGATGCCGCCCCCGATTTTACAGCCGGGGGATGTTGTGCATGTACGAAAGAACTCCTGGTATTACTGGAGAGAGGCAATTCGAGTCGTTCACGAATTGGCGTTGATTGCCAGCATTTACGCCTGGTATTTGAGAGCAAATTAAGAGGGAACATGCTTTGAACACACATGATAAAGAACTGTCGCCTGTCCATACTTTCCTGGATATCCTGTTCCGGCGAGGTTGGTATATTCTTGTTTGCATACTGGCCGTGCTTGTCCCCGTCATGTATTATAACGCCACGGCGACGAGAATCTACCAGGCCAAAACCACTATCATTTATGAAAATCCACACCCATCAATCACCACGACGCAACGACCGACGCGCTATCAGCCGATAAAAGAGACCCTGTTGAACCAGATACAGGAGATAAAAAGCCGCGCCGTGGCAATGGAGGTCGCCAAAGTATTGCCCGACTGGGTCAAGGCGCAATTTCCCTTGCCGGAAAACCCGCCGCCGGATTTTGACAGCAATGCTTTTTACGCCGCGCTCATCAAGAGCAACACCGAGGCGGTTCCGCTCGCCGAATCCGATGTGATTGAAATTCGCGTCAAGGCGGAGAACGATCCGTATGTGGCGATGACGATTGCAAATACAATTTGCGATGTACTAAAGGATCGCAACTTGCGCATTCGCCGCGAGGGCGTCAGCGATATGCGCGCGTTTCTGGAGGAGCAACTGCAAGCCTACAAAATAAGGCTGAATGATGCGGAAGCGGCGCTTCGTCAGTTCAAAGTCAATAACCGCGTCACCTCGCTGGACAAGGAAGTTGAAGAACAGCTCAAGCTGGCGAAAAACATCGAGTTGATGTACCAGGAAGCAAAAAATGAGCGAGAAAGGACGGAGCAGTATCTCGCTTCAATAACCGAGCAGATCGATTTGCAGCAGAAAAATATAGTCCCATCCATTGCCAATATTTCCAATCAAATTATCCAATCGCTCAAATCGCAGCTTGGTTCGTTGCAGAATGATTATATCAATCTGCAATTGCAAGGCGTGCCTCTTGACAATCCCAAAATGATCGAGCTGCAGCAAAGCATGGCGCAGGTGCGCATGAACCTTGCCGAGGAAGCGCGGAAAGTTGCCGAACAAAAAAATGTCATCGATCCCGTATCGCAAATGTCATCCATGTATCAGCGCAAGGTCGAGCTCGAACTTAAATTGCAGATGCTGCGCACGCAGGAAAACTCGTTGGCCGCATCCCTGCGCAACTATGAAGATTCGTTGCGTCGGTTGCCGGATAAGGAGTTTGTCCTGGCAAAGCTGACGCGCGAGCGAGACCTTGCCAACAATTTGGTCAACATGTTGTCCGAGCGTCGCGAAGAGGCCCGCATCAGCGAAGCCGAGAAAATCGGCAACATGCGCATCATCGATCGCGCGCAGTTGCCCAAAAGACCGATCCTGCCGCGAAAAGAGCTCAACCTGGCCATCGGTTTGATGCTGGGTTTGACGATCGGGCTGGGCCTGGTGTTTTTCCTCGAGTCCCTGGATACGACATTAAAGACGCCCGAGGATGTGGAGCGAAAGACCGAGCTGAGCATACTTGGCTCCATTCCGCGTATGAAAAACATTCTCCCCATGGATGAGGCCGACGCAAATTCATCGGTGCTGGTGACGCATGTCTCGCCCTCCTCGCCGGCGTCCGAAGCCTACAGAACATTGCGAACAAATTTACAGTTTTCAAATCTGTCGCAACGATTGCGCTCGCTCATGTTGACGAGTTCCGGGCCGCGAGAGGGCAAGTCGACGACCTCGGCAAACCTGGCCGTGGCCACGGCGCAAATGGGGCTGCAAACGCTTTTGATCGACGCCGATTTGCGTCGTCCGACGATCAATAAAATATTCAACTTGAATCGAGAACCCGGGTTGGCGGACATCCTGTCGCATTATTACCAAAAAGGCATGGGCGGCAACGGCGAAGAAGACGTGGCCATGGAAGAGGGCTTTGCCGACCGCCAGACATCGGTTCGCGCCAAAAAGGCCATTCAACACATGGCCTCGCTCGACATGGCCATTAACGCCACCGTGCACAAAACGAATATTGAACGGCTGCATGTGTTAACCTGCGGCGTTTTGCCCCGAAACCCTTCCGAGATTCTGGCCAGCGAAGCAATGAAGGACCTTTTGGCGCTGGTCAAGGAGAGATACGAATTTGTCGTTATCGATGCCCCCCCTGTCATTGCCGTAACTGACGCCGCCGTCCTGGCGCCCCAGGTGGATGCGGCAGTGCTTGTCATCGAATCGGCGCGAAATGATCGTGAAATAATACTCAAGGCCAAGGGGCTGCTTGATCGCGTCGGCGTTAATTTGCTGGGCGCCGTGCTCAATAATGTTCGGGAACGCAACCTGTATGGCGATTACGATTATTACTATACCTACTATTCGACGGAAACAGGTCGTGACGCCAAAAAGAAAAAACGATCAAAGAGGCGTTATTAATCATTTGCTTTGGCCTGGTAATTGCATTCGGGGCGGGCGAACGGCTAAAAGAACGCCCATCGACTTGTGTTTATTGAGCTGACCCAAATATGAATATGCTGGCGTTTTGTTTGATAAGCGTAAGGCATGAACCCGGACGATTAGAGAAAACCAAATGCCTACTCTGAAACGAAAAGCAATTGATAATGTAACCCACGTTCTCGATATCCTGGTGATGATGCTCACCTTTATCTTTGCGCTCTACTATCATGCGCCAAAGGAAATTCCCTCGGATATCGTCGGCTTTTTTACCTACAAGCTTTCACTTATAAACTTTATCGCTTTAATCCTGTTAGTTTGGGGGTGGCAGCACCTGTTCACACAATTTGGTTTGTATGAGCCGCGACGGTTTTCCAATATCATTAAAGAATCGTTCGATATCATTAAAGCGGTCACCGTCGGCGTTCTTCTTGTCGGCGCTCTTAGCGTCGCTTTCGGGCGAAAAAACGTCGGACAGGAAGTGCTGATCACCTTTTGGATAGGGTGCAGTTTTCTGACGCTTATTGAGCGATGGCTGTTTCGGCAGTATGTCATTCATTTGCGCACCGCCGGCCGGAATTTACGCTATGTCATTTTTGTCGGCAGCAATAAACGAGCGATTGAACTGGCTCAAAAGTTAATGAGCAGGCAGGAGCTTGGCTACCGCCTGCTCGGCTTTGTCGATGAGCATCTTCACCATGACGCCTCCATGGGGCCAAAGGCCAAGGTCCTTTGCTCTTTGGAGGATTTGCCCAACTATCTCGAAAATCATGTGGTCGACGAGGTTTATATCGTTTTACCCGTCAATACTTATTATGAAAAAATTCGCGACACCATTTCCATTTGCCAGGATTTGGGCATCGTCTGTCGC
>JAJRST010000372.1 GCA_024278645.1 bacterium
AAACCGTCACAGCAAAAAATAATACAATGATCAGAACGAGGTTGGTATTTTTCATTCTCATCTCACAAACATTTCATTCATATCAAACTCCACAAACGTCCGGTTGTACGCCTCCAGGGGCCCGGATTCGTCGTCGGCGCGCGCGTTGGCGACCCAGATTTTCATGGCGGTCAGATCATAGACCACGGCCTGCAGGCTGCCGGTTCCCACGGTGGGCAGAATGTCGTTTATGGTGACTTGCGCGTTGATGTTGCCGTAATGCTCCACCAGCTTGTCATGCAACGGTCCGTCGTAATCCGGCACATCCCAGCTCATGCCCCAGTAGACGATGTCCTTGATCCGTTGATGCGTCGGCGTCACCGGCTCCAGGTTGTCGGCATCGAACACATTGCACAGCGTGTGCGAGGTCTGCAGGCCGCGCAACTGCCCGAATTCGCCGTCGCCGATGCCGTACAACAGCGACGTCGTCCGCGGCGCTTTCTTTACGCGCTCTATGGCCTCATCCTGGCTCGTATCGAATTGCAAAATGTCGCGCAGCAGAAACATGAACGGGATGCCGGCAAAGGTGTCGGCATCCTTGTCATAGTCGTCGCCGATTTCGCTGATCGCCAGTCGTTCCGAGCTGACGCCCGAAATGCAGCCGACGACGCCGCTCCAAGTGATATTGGCAAAGGGATGCCCCTCCTCCGGAAAGTAGACGACAATGAGCGGATACTTTTGGATGTTGGCGTTCACTTCATAGTCCAGGGCGCGCAGTTGATAGAGATGGCCATCGGCGGCGGTGGCGTCGCCCCAGGCGCCGAACAGGCTGCAATGCCACTCGCTGGCCTCGCCGATGAGGTTGGCGCGGATGACGTTCTGAAGCGGCACGCCGCTGCCGCGGGCGATGCCCTGCATTTCCTCAAGAAAATGTTTCGGCATGAACGGTTTCGTCGCCGCATAGACGGCATCGAGCTGCTCTAGGGGCACGCCTTCTTCGCGCACCATGGCATTGATGACATTGGCGATATAATCGGTGATTTCCTTTTTCAGCAGTTGGCCGTAAGCGACGCCCATTTCCTCGGGCGTTCCCCATACCTTCAGCACATGAATCTTGTCCTCTCCCTGGCCGGCCATCCACAAGGCGCCGTGTTCGGTTTCGGAAATTTTATGCAGTTCGGCCCGGACGATTTTATTCGAGTGTTCGAGATTGTTCTCCGGTATGCGTTCACACGAAAACAGCAACGCCGCCACCATAGATATAAGAATGATCGGCGCTAAAATTCTTTTCTGACTTTGCATATTAATACTTCTCCTTTAAAATCGTAAGGAATGGTTATTTGACATATTCTTCAATCAAAGACTTCCACAACATGTATCCGTCTCCGGTGAGGTGCAGTCCGTCGTTGGTGTATTTGGGGTTGAACAGGTTATCCTCTGTGGCAAAGTGCGGGAACAAATCAATGTAGGTAGTTTTCGGCGTTTTTTCAGCCAACGCTTTCAGTTGTTTGTTAATGGCCATGATCTGCTCCGTCTTGTCCGTATGCTTTTTGAACTTGCCAAAGACGGGATTCACCGGCAGCACGCTCTGCAGGTAGAGCTGCGTGAACGGCGTTTCCCGGCGAATGCGTTCGACTATTTTTTCATGGTTGGCTACGATCTCCTCCACGCCTTTGCCGCGCGCCAGATCGTTGACGCCGATCATCAAAAATATTTTATCGGGCTTGCCTTCGGTGACCTCGGTCAACCTGTCCAGCACGCCCCATGTGACGTCGCCGCTGATGCCGCGGTTTTTCATGCGCGGGTCGCCGAACAACTCGACCCACTCGCCGCCGTCGGTGATGCTGTCGCCCAAAAAGATGATGTCATGCAGCGAGTTTGGCAATTTCTCGAACAACGTCTTGCGCTGCATGTAATAGGTCGAGTGCTTGCTTTCCTGTGCGAGCAACGCGGCAATGCCGAGGAACAGGATAAAGGCCAGGGCGAATGTTTTGTTTTTCATAAAGTCATGCTCCTTTTTTTAATCTGATAAATTTGCATCCAAACCACCGAGGTCTTAAGACCTCGGTGGTTGTCGAAAAAGTCAACGACCCCGGCTGCCCGAAGGGCGCCGGGTGTCTCAATTACAACAGAAATAACATTTCGACAAACACCAGAGTCCCCAATTCGACGGACATCCGTTTTTTTTTTGACAACATCCGAAAGTTTCGCCATCAATAAACATAGATCGGATTGCACAGCACCCAGGGCATCCACCTGCCGCCCAGGTCGAGGCTGGCGACGATGCGGTACACGCCGGGCCCGCCCGGATCAAACTGATATTCATAAACATCATCGACGACATCAATGGACTCGCCGTTTTTAACCAATCGAAAGCGCACCGGCAACGGAGAGACCGCGCGCAGTTCATGCACGGCGGTCGCAGCCACCGAGTCGCCCATAATGGCGATTGACCTGCCGGCGTCATCGGCGGCGAAAAACTGAAAGCCGCGCGCCTCGGCCAGGTGTTCAAAAGCGACGTAAGCATGGCCTTTGACCAGGTTGTCCCTGATGGCGACGGCGCTCAACGTATCGCTGAAAACGTGCGTGTTGACAAAATGGAACGAGGCAAAATAAGAGTCCACCTCCCATGTGAACGCCCAACCGGCGGCGTCCGGTTCGTCGAGCAGCAGCTTTTCCTTCCATCCCGGCTCGACGATGGCCATGGTCCTGGCATTGGGTCCGACCCATTCCACGCGCCCGTCCGGCAGCCGCCGTGCGCGGATGCCCTGATTGTTGTGCGCATCCACACCGGCCATGCCGACAACGCGGCGATGCATGTTCAGCGAATCCCACCGCGCCCGGATCGCCGTCTGATCGTCGTAAAACTGCCGATATACCCAGTGTTTGTATTTCTCGCCGTTCACGGCAGCGTCGATGATGATCGGCGTCGTCGATTTTTCATCCAACAGATCGGTGTGAATGTTGTAAATTTCCATGCCCTGGTAGTCCGGATTCGACCAATCGTGCGGCTCTTCCGTATGCACATATAAAACCAGCCCGCCATTGTCGACCACCTGCTTGATCAGGCGATCGCGAT
>JAJRST010000373.1 GCA_024278645.1 bacterium
ACAGCCGCCAGCTCCTCCGCGCGCAAAAGGCTGCCGACAACACGAATCCTTGTCAACAACGGCCGCAAATCGTCGACATCTTCGACAGGAGGCGACTGGTCATAGTCGATCAAATCACGAAGCTCGGTCGTCTGATCAAGAGCAATTTTAACTGGAGGTGAGGAGGAAAAAGGCGTGATTTCCAGCGCGCGTTCGCGGCCAAGGGGGGACGCGCAGTGACCGGCGAGCCGGTTTCTTACTTGGTCAAATTCTAGCGTTTCAAATAAAGAGTCCAAGGTCGGCGACTATCAAATCCTTTTTGTTAAAGTGTGAGGGGCGCCCAAATGGCGCCGTGCCTTTATACTATCCCGAAGCGACATTCTTTTTATCGGCGGCCAGATTTTTTAAAATATCCGCCACATTGGGCACTTTTTCGGTGACGATTCTGACCACCTCTTTTGAAAAATTGGTGATGGGTTTATACAGTCGCGAGCCATTTATCTGATCATCCAGCTTGGCCTGCATCGACGAGCTTGACAACAGCAGGAGAAGAACGCTGATAAAAAAAGCGCCCTTGATGAAGCCAAAGGCGACGCTGACAACCTTGAGAGCGAGATCGACCGGCGCCTTTAACACCTCGGGAATCAATTTCAACGCCCAGCCGATGAGTAGTCTCACGCCGATGAGGATAATGGTAAATGCGGCAAACGGGCTGATGCTTGCAAACTGCGGCAGCTTTTCCGCAATGGCGTCGCCGATCGCATCGCTAAAGGCGACGGCGATGAGGATGGCCAGAATCCAACCCATCGCCCCCATCATTTCGCCCTGCACGCCGCCGCGAAAGCTCCTCAGGCAAAAAAGAACCAGGACAACGAGAATGGCTATATCAAGAATCATGATTGTTTTCCATGAGATAGCGTCTATAAATGAAAAAAAGTGAATAAAGACGGCGTCAGACGCTTTATCCACTTTTAAAGACTTGGCGCTGGGCGTCAAATAATTTTACACGCCGAGCTTTGCTCGCACCAATGCGTTGATCTCCTTGCCATCGGCGCGTCCTTTAACCTCTTGCATGACCGCGGACATCACCTTGCCCATATCCTTGATCGTCTGCGCGCCGGTCTGTGCAATGACGGCGTCGACGATTTTATCGAGTTCTTCGTGCGACAATGGCTGCGGCAAATATTGCTGAATCACTTCAAGCTCGCGACTTTCCTTGTCCGCCAGATCGTGGCGTCCGGCATCCTTGTAAGCCTGAATGGATTCCCTGCGTTTTTTTGCGGCGCTGGAAAGAACCGCAAGTTCTTCCTCTTCGGTCAAATCACGCCGTTTATCGATGGCTTGGTTTTTAATATAACCGCGAAGCAAACGGATGGTTGAAAGCCGCTCTTTTTCGCCTGCTTTCATGGCCGTTTTCATATCTTCTGTCAATCGTTCAAACAGACTCATCCGCATTTCCTCGCCAGGCTAAGATTAAAGATTTATCTTTCCATCATTTGCATCTTGCGCATCTTGCGTCGCGCGGCATTCATTTTTCTGCGACGTGCTTCACTCGGTTTCTCATATTGCTGATGTTTTTTAATATCAGACATGAGCCCGGATTTTTCACAGGACTTTGTGAAACGACGCAGAGCCTTTTCAAAAGATTCGTTTTCTCGGACTCTAACAGCCGGCATCTATTCTTCAACCTCCTTTCATAAAGTATTTTTAATAGTTGTAAATATAAATATTCCAGACCTCTAAATCAAGCTTTTTTCGTCGATTTTCAGCCCGGCGGCCACATCATTCGCCGACCTCCCAGCACATGGCAGTGAATATGAAAAACGGTTTGCCCGCCGTCATTGTTGCAATTCAAAACCAGGCGATAACCCTGGTCCGCCAGCCCAAGCTGCGCGGCGAGTTCCTTGGCGGCCAGCACAAGCCGACCGGCGACCTCCACATCCTCGCCGGTGAGATCGTTCAAAGTGGCAATGTGTTTTTTCGGAATGACGACCACATGCGTCGGCGCCTGCGGGGCAATATCGTGAAATGCGATAACGCCGTTTTTATCGTAAATAATTTTCGCCGGCATTTTCCTGTCGGCGATTTTACAAAAGATGCACTCCATTATTACGGCTCCTTTTTATTTCAACTTATTCCCCAACGCTCCCGTCGCCGCCAGGATCTTTGTCGCGGCGACCAAAGCCGCCGTCTCGGCTCGCAACCGTCTCGGCCCCAGGTTCAACGGCGTGACGCCGTTGTCCAGGGCAAATTCATACTCTGCCTTGGTAAAGCCGCCTTCCGGGCCGATAAAAACAACGGCGGAAGAAATGTCATCCGGCAGGGTGATGGCGACGCTCTCGAGATCAAACTCCTCGTGGGCAATAAAAGCGACATCGCAGCGGCGCCGCTGCACGGCGGATTCAAAAGGCAAAGGTTCGTAAATCCGCGGGCAGCGGCTGCGGCCGCATTGCTTCATGGCCATCAGCGCCTTTTTTGCCAGCGTTGCGTTCGCGCCTCCGCCCTGGCGATGACGTGGTCGGTGAGCATGGGTTGAAACGCGCCTACGCCTATTTCGGTGCCCTTTTCAACCACAAGATCAAAATGGCCGCCCTTGAGCGTCGCCTGCGCCACAACAAGATTTAGTTTCGCTTCGCCGATTTCGCGGAGTGTTTGTGCAATATCCACAATAATTCGATCCTTGTGCCCCTCTCGTATGGCGCCGTGATAAAGACGCCCCCGGCCGTCGACGGCGGATATGGCGTCGCCTTTTTGCTTTCGCAGCGCCTTTACCGCATGGCGGTATTCGTCGCCGTCGAGATAAAAAGTCTTTCCCTGCACGTGATCGGGATCGACGTAAAACTGTTGAAAGTCGGTGCGCATCAAAAGGCCACTCCTATATCGATGATGACCTGACCGTTGAACTTTGGATCAAAAGCGTATTCCACGCGCAACACGTCCGCATAAGGGACGTGAAAATGCAAACCGCCGCCGAATCCGGTCAGGTACGACGGTTCCATGCTCCAACCGTTTTGAAACCAGACCGCTCCCGCATCCACGAACAGGCCGGCGCTGACGCCGAACGGCAGGTTTTGCGCGTAATGACCGAGAACGGAGCCGCCATAATCCATATCGATGTAGCGAATGGGCAACAGCGGAAAACGCAGCTCCATGCTGCCGATGGCGCGGTTGTCGCCCTCGCGCTGGGTGAAGAATTGCCCGCGAATTCTTTCCCGATAGCCGAGAAAGAAACGGGAAAAAACAGGAACTTTGCCGCGAGATAAATCGACGGCGCCGCGCAAGGCAAGCGCAATATTTTTATAAATCCGCACATAACGCCGCACATCGGCGCCAAACAACAGGTAGTCCATCTGCTTGGGATAGGTCGTTTCCTTGGCGTACAGATCGATAAACCATCCGCTGCGCGGATATTCGTAAAGATCTCGGGTATCGTAGCGAAAGCCGACGCCAAACATGGGTGCATGTTGATAGCCCTTTTGCGACGGCTGCAGAAAGCGGTATTCTTCCGGGTAGCGAATATAATCATAGCCGAGCATCATTGTCGCATACGTATGGTAGCCCCAGCGTTTTCCAAAGGTGTAGGAAAAGCCCGTGTACTGCTCGTCAAAACGCGGCAAATATTGCAGCGTTTTACTTTTCATAACCATCGAATAAACAGAGGCTTTATAATAATAATGGCGATCGCCCCCGAACCAGGGGTTCACATAAGAAAACTGTCCTCCGGGGTTGTAGCCGAACCACAGCTCGGCCAGCAATTTGTTGTTGAGGCCGCGAATGTTGTTGTGCAGCACACCGACGCCGTACGACCATTTATCCCAGGAGCGCTCATTTAGAAAAAGCAGCGGGTAGGGAAAAAAGTGCCAACGCTCGGAGACAATGATGATCAAACCGACTTGGTCGTCCCCCGACCTGGCGGCGTATATCTCCACGCGGGTGAACAGCAACAAATTCTGAATGCGTTTGCGATCCTGCTCGATCCGCTCGGCGCTGAATCGATCGCCGACCCTGGTTTTCATTTCCCGAAGGATGACAATGTCGCGAGTTTTATCATTTCCCACGACGACAATTTTGGACACCTTTTTACCTTCAAATTGAGCATAATCGGAAGGCTGCGCCGAAACGGATGCGGCGCTGAAAGCAAAGGCAAGGTATAAAAAGATTGTATATTTTTTCATAAACATCGATCTCAAAACGCAAAAGAAGCACAATGTAATTTTCTCCCTCGTCTTCAGGGTGCAAACGCCGGAATTAAAGTTCGAGTGGGAGAAAAAAGGAAAAGCGTATGTACTCGGCGAACTACACCTTGATTTTGACAAACTATTTTCAATTGCGAGAATTATGGCAATTTAAATGAATTTGTTCATTGGCGTCACATTTTATCCAACAAATTCGCATGAAATTAACCCTAAAAATATATTTCT
>JAJRST010000374.1 GCA_024278645.1 bacterium
ATGATGCCGAAAATGAACGGTTTTGAAACCTGTCGCCGGCTGAAAATGTCCGAAAAGGCCAAATACACGCCGGTCATTATGGTGACGGCGCTTAACGAAATCGAAAGCAAAATCAAAGGCATCGAGGCCGGCGCGGACGATTTCATCAGCAAGCCGTTTAACAAGCTGGAACTTTTGGCCAGGGTGAAATCCCTGCTGCGCGTGAAAACATTGCATGATCAGTTGCAGGAAAAAATCCAGCAACTGGAGCGCGCCAAGGAAAGGCTTCGGGAGTTGGCGGTGACCGACGGTTTGACCGCGCTCGCCAATTATCGCCATTTTAAGGATGTGCTGCAACTGGAAATCAAACGCGCCGAGCGGCATAAAAGCCTGCTTTCGCTGATCATGTTTGATATCGATTTTTTTAAAAATTATAATGATACGCATGGCCATTTGGCCGGAGATAAAGTGCTGCAAAGCATCGGCGCGCTTGTCTCCAACAACATTCGGAAAATAGATTTGGCGGCCCGCTATGGCGGCGAGGAGTTTGCCGTTATTCTGCCAAATACCAGTGAAGCTAATGCGCGCTTTGTCGCGGAAAAACTGCGTCGTCTTATCGAGCAACATCACTTCCCGTTACAGGAATCCCAACCGAACGGCAACATTACCATCAGCGTCGGCGTGGCTTCATATCCGGCAAGCGGCAAGACATTTGAGGAACTCATCTCCTGCGCCGACAAGAGGTTGTATATGGCCAAGGCGAGAGGCAAAAATATCGTTGTGGATAAAGGGGGCTGTTAAAATATGGCAAAGTGGGTCAAACAGCAACTGGGCAGCAAGATTTTTCGTCGATTGTTTCTGGCAACGCTGATTGCGGCGGAGGCGCCCATGGTGCTTGTGGTTCTGTTGAACTGGAATGATTGGTTTCCTGCCGGACGAAGTTCTTTGTTCAATGTGTCGCATGCGCTTATCTTCATTTTTTTGGCCGCCGCCGTCGCCGGCACCATCGCTTTTTTTATTTCCCGCTTTATTGCAACGCCTATCTCCGAGTTTGAAAAAAGCGCCACTAAAATTGCGCGCGGCGATTTTTCTCACGAGATTAAAGTGCAAAGCGATGACGAGGTGGGAAGACTGGCGCGACTGTTCAATTACATGACTCTTGAGCTGCGTCGCCTGGACCGCATGAACCTGTCTAAAATCATCGAAGAGAAGCGCAAGTTTGAAACAATCATCAAGAACATCGCCGACGGCGTCATTGTCACCGATCCGAAACTCAACATTTCTGTTCTCAATGACGCTATTCGAAATTGGTATAATATACAGGATATGAACATAAGCTCGCAGTCGTTGGAGAGCGTCATCGACGAGCCCAAGCTCATCCAGTTAATTGAGGAGGCGACAAAACGCAGAAAGACGGCTCTGCCGGGCGTGGAGATCGCCGTAAAGCCGGAAGGAGAGTGGAAGACGCGCATCCTGCAGGGCCGAGCGGCGCGCGTTTTGCAGGATGATGGCGTGCTCATCGGCGTTGTCACCATTTTGCGCGACGTCACCCAGCAAAAAGAGATCGATAGAATGAAGACCGAACTCGTCTCCATGGTGGCGCACGAGCTGCGTTCGCCGCTGACCAGCATCTCCGGTTTCAGCGAGCTGCTGCTGGATGACGATTTGACGCGCGAGCAGGCGGAAGAATATGCCCGCATCATCCTGACGGAAGCGTCGCGATTGAGCGAGCTCATCAACAAGTTTTTGGATATTTCGAGAATCGAATCCGGCCGCATTCAACCGAAAAAGGGCGAGGTCGATCTCAATGAAACAATCCAGATGGTTGTGGGCAACAATTCCTATATCGCCACGCAGAAAAAGATAAGCGTCGAGGTCCACGAAGCGCCCAAAGCGGCCAAAGTATACGCCGACGGCGGTATGATGGAGCAGGTGTTCCTGAATTTATTCTCAAATGCGATAAAGTATAGCCCGGAAAATACGAGAATCGATATTGTCGTCAAAAACTCTCAGCAGAATGTCGTCGTCGAGGTGCATGACCAGGGCTACGGCATTCCGCGCGAGGCGATTCCAAATATTTTTGACAAATTTTATCGTGTGACCGATGATGAAAATGTGAGGGAGACAACAGGATCGGGGTTAGGATTATCGTTGGTTAAACAGATCATCGATATGCATGGAGGCCATCTGGAAGTGGATAGTGAAGTGGGCAAGGGCTCTGTTTTTAGCGTCATCCTGCCGCAATTGCACAGCAAACGCATTGGAAGTTATGTCGCCGAGGATTCCGAGGACATCATACACTGATCCGGCGGCGAGGATGAAGCTGTAGAGTTAATTGGATGTATCGATTATAAAGGTGCTGATATGCGTATGGGGACTGTTCTCCAAATCGATGATGTGAAAGAGTTTTTGGATTTAGGGGAAAAGGTGTTCAATGAGGCCGGGGTTAATTATATTTCCGCGGAATCCTCCCGGGAAGGGCTGCTCAAAGTCCTGAACAATAAACCCGATCTCATCATTCTCGATTATGACCTCGCCGAACAGACCGGCCTGGAATTCATGAAAGAATTAAATACCGACGAGCGCTACGAAAATGTAAAAAACACGCCGACGATTATCCTGACCGGCTATGCCGATCTTGGCGACCAGTTGGAAGAATATTACGCGCTTGGATTGCGGGCGGTGCTAAAAAAGCCCTTTGGATTTCATGAGTTGGTCGACGTCGTCGGCAACATCATTCGATTGGAACAAGCCGCCAACATTTTCTCTACCTTGCGCACGCAAACGGTGTCCACTTCGCGCCTGAAGGAGGACGCGGAATGGCGTGAAGAGTTGAAAATGGCGGCGGAGACCATTGCCGGGCTGTCGCGTGAAATTTATTATACGCCTGTGCAACAAATGGGAGAAAAAACAAGAATGGACGCTTACGCCATTTACAACAGCAGCCAGCGGTTGCTCAAGCTCCTCAAATAACCCCTCGCTCAAATGCTTGCCTCTTTAATCCAGCAGCAGTTTCCCGTTTCGCAATATTTGTCGCCCATTTATTTCCACGCTCGCCTTGTAAACGACGGCATCCAGGTGAACAGGGACGGCGTTCGAACCGCCAAAGGAGACATTGTTGCCTAACGCGATATGGATTGTCCCCATCACCTTTTCATCTTCGAGCGCATAGCCTGAAATCTGGGCGGCGTCATTGGCGCCAATGCCGAACTCCGCCACCAAGCGGCTGTCCGGGCCGAACTTTGCCAAATACTGGCTTAATTTACGCGCCATGGGACCGCCGCTGATGCGTTGCGCCCGGCCATCTTTGATGGTGATGTTGATTTGATCCTCGCCGTTCGGATTCACGCCCATGCCGCTGTCGACGACCAGTACACCCTGGCACAAACCGTCATCCGGCGATATGCTCGCCTCGCCCGCCGGCAGGTTTGAAAACGCGCCCGGCGTCGTAATGGCGCCGGTGTCCGCGTAGCCTTTTCGTTTTTTTATCGGGATGATCAAGTCGGTGCCGTTGGGCGCCGTCACTTTCGCTTCCTTGGCCATTGTCAGGATGTCGGCTATTTTTTTACTGCGCCTGCCGATTTTTTCAAAATGGGCGTCGGCGATGCGGCAAAAGGTGTTCATGGTGATGTTGGGCATGCTGGCAATACGCACGCCGGCGCGGCTGGCGTGCCGACGGGCGTCCGTGTGCGAAATGGAGGGAGAGGTGACGGCGAGGATGACGTTCATCTCTTTCATCATTTTTGCCACGGCCCGGTTGATCTGTACGGCGGGGGCGAGATAAGAAAATTGCAATAAAAAAGTCGATTTTGTTTTTTTTGAACTGGCCTGAAAAAGATGCGAGGCGATGTCCAACAAAGGTTCACTCGCCAGAATCAGGACCGACTCTTCTTTTTTAATGTCCAAACATTTGTTGACCACCGTGTGGGCGGCTTTTTCTTGTTTTGTCATTATCGACCCCTCCGGTCAAGATTACATACCCAATCCGGCGACGGATCGCCTATTTCATCCGCGTCCCCATTTGTGTTAAAATGATAAATTGACGTTGCGCCAACATGTTCATGAATAACCCAAGTCTCTCGTACACAGGCTCCACGCTTTCGCCATACTCGGCTTTCAACGTCTTGCCGATTTCAAAAACCGTTTTTTTTCCGTCTATTAAATTCCAGGTTCGGCTTCCATATTCGTCCAGGTGTATCTTGTAAAAAGGGATCTTCATGCGGTGCATAACATGTTTGACGAGAAATTTATTTTTAAATTTGGGCGCCAGCATGACGACGGCGCCCTCCTCGAACTCATAGTCGACGGCGTGCGCCGGAATCATCTCCAGTACGTTCGGAGCTTTTTGTTCTGTTTTTTTCATCCCTTGTCCTGCTGAAGCTTCTTGAGAAATGCCAGGGGAAACTTTATGAGAACATAGGCCAGAACCGCAAATACGACCAGGCCGAGCCACCAAAAACCGTCAAAATCGGGGCCAAAGCCTATCAGCTCTTTGAGGTGGATGTTTCCGACGACCAGCGCCGCCAGCAGAATGCCGGTCAACGCCTCTCCGGCGACAAGCCCGGAGGCAATCAACAATCCTGCATTCTCGACAGCCGTTTTGTCGCCGGCGTCCCGCGCGCGTTTTTCCGCCGCTTTTTCGACGATCCATTTGATGATGCCGCCGACAAATATGGCAAAAGAAGTGTTGAGCGGCAAATACATGCCGACGGAGATCAGCATTGGCGACGGCGATTTGATCAGAATCAGCGCCACGGCGAACAGCATGCCGGCGATGACCAACGGCCACGCCATTTCACCGCCGACGATGCCTTTGGCCATCATCGCCATCAGTCCGGCTTGCGGCGCCGGCAGGGCGTCGCTGCCAATAGTGTTGGCCTCGTGCAACAGCATGATCGGAATGACCAGGACGAACGCCGCCGCAACCACGCCGACCATTTCACCAACTTGCATACGCCAGGGCGTACCGCCCAGTATGTGACCGACTTTGAGGTCCTGCATCATATCCCCGGCCACGCCGGCGACGCAGCAGACAACCGAGGCGACGGCAAGCACCGCCGCAACGCCGGGGTCGCCCTTCATGCCGACCATAACCATTAACAATGCGGCAATGAGAAGCGTGGACAAGGTCAACCCGGAAATCGGGTTGGAGGAGCTGCCGATAATGCCGACGAGGTAGCCGGCGACAGCCGCGAAAACAAAACCCGCAATGCCCATAACGACAGTGGCCAACAACGCGGTTCCCCAGTTATGACTGAACGTCCGGTAAAGGATGACCATTAAAAAAAGTAAAACGCCGACAGCCATGAGCGTGGCGCCCAGGGGCAAGTCTTTATCCGTCCTTTTCTTCTCGGCGCCTGCTTTGCCTGCGCTGCCAATATCCTTTATGCCGCGGGCGACGCCGGTGATAAGATTCTGCCGCATGGAATACAGTGTGTAAAAAGCGCCGACGATCATACCGCCGACGGCAATGGGTTTAATCACCGCCGCATAAGCGGTCTTGGCCACGAGCACCCAACCGTATTGCGCTGCAAAAGGCGACAATTTATCGCCCAACATGAACAATGCCAGCGACATGAGAAACAGCCAGCCGAATACGCCGCCGGAAAAGGTGATGGCCGACAACCGAGGCCCGATGATATAGCCGACGCCTAGAAAAGCCGGCGAGGCGCTGGGGCTTTGCAACACCATGCCGCCCTTAAAGCCAAAGACGGCTTCTTTGCCGTTTGCCAAAAGCTGCGCGTTTGTGTTGTCATTGAGACGAATGATGGATTCATGAAAACTCAGGAATCCGCTCACCGAATCCTTGATCAGACGGAGTCCGTTCGGATTTTTCAATAATTCCAAAAAGGCGGCCAGGCCCAACGAGCCGAAAACGTATTTGGCGCCGGACTGTCCACCCTGGCCGGCTTTGGTGATTTCGGCGCAGGCTTTGCTTTCCGGATAGGGCAGCGTCTCATCCTCGACCAGCGTTTTGCGTAAAATGACGATGAACAGCACGCCCAGCACGCCGCCGACGAGCATGAGCATCGTGCTTTTTAAGTAATCAAATTCGGTCCATACACCGGCAAGCACAAAGGCCGGGATGGTAAAAAGAGCGCCGGCGGCCAGCGCTTCTCCAACAGCGCCGGTGGTTCGCGCCAGGTTTTCCTCTAAAATAGTGCCCTTAAAGGGGCGCAAAAGCGCCATGGCAATGACGGCGGCCGGAAAAGTGGCGGCCACGGTCATGCCCGCCTTGAGGCCAAGATAGACGTTGGCGGCGCCGAGAATAATCGCCATGATGACGCCAACGAACAGCGCTTTAAAGCTGAATTCTCTCATCGATGATGTGCTTGGAACGTAAGGCGTGAACTTTTCCTTTTCCTGCATTGAATAGTCTCCTCGTGAGGGTGTGGACGATTGCTTTATATCCCGTGATTATTAAAGGCGGAAATATGACAGGTTTAGGACGCTTGAATTCATTCGAAAAACATAGGGAAAAATCGATTAAAGGTCAAGAAAAATTCAAGGCGTCGCTTTTTCTCGTTTTCACCCGATCTGTCCGGGTTGGAAATAATAATCCCCGGACGCCGCCTGTTCCGAGGTTTTACGGCGGCGCACTGTTTACGAATTGCTTTGATTTTGCCGATAAATTGATTATATTTATTGGATTTAATTATGACAATGCTAAATGACATCACCCTAGGTCAGTACTACCCAAGCGACTCGTTCATCCATCGCCTGGACCCGCGAACAAAGATCGTCTCGCTGTTCTTGCTGATGAGCCGACTGCTGGTTTCTTTCGAATTTGTTGTGTTGCTTGGATTTGTTTTCGTCATACTGTTGGCGCTGATTTTTTCGCGGTTGCCTTTGGCGCTGGTGTTCAGGAATATTAGGCCATTTGTTTGGCTTTTTTTGCTTACAGTCCTTGTGCATTTGTTCTGGACGCGCGGGCACATTATTGCCAGGACGCCGATTCTCGGCCTCGCCATCACCCGGGAGGGGCTGCACCTCGGTCTCATTTACTCGTTGCGACTGGCGTTGCTGATTATCCTGGCCGCCATGTTGACGCTGTCGACGTCGCCGATCGAATTGACCGATGCCCTGGAGAAACTGCTGGCGCCATTGAAACGCCTGAAAGCGCCGACGCACGAAATTGTGATGATGCTGACGTTGTCGCTGCGATTTATTCCGACGTTGCTGGAAGAGGCGCAACGACTGAAAAACGCCCAGGCGTCCCGCGGCGCTTCTTTTGACGGCAATATCATCAGGCGTATAAAAAGCATCGTGCCGCTGATCATTCCATTGTTCATCGCCGCCTTTCGCCGCGCCGACGATTTGGCGGCGGCCATGGATTCCCGCTGCTACACCGGCGGCGACGGACGGACGAGCTTTAAATTGTTGAGATTCGGAATTGCGGATTACCTTGTGCTGGCGTCATCGGCTTTGGCGTTGTGCGCCATTATTTTCTCAAAATTTTAAATCGATTTGCCGCCCATGCGCAATATAAAATTAACCATTGAATATGACGGCACGGATTTTTGCGGATGGCAGATACAAGTGGACGATCGCACAGTCCAGGCCGAAGTTGAGCGTTCTTTGTCCATGCTTACGGATTCCAAAGTCAGGCTGGCGGCCGCGGGCCGCACGGACTCCGGCGTGCACGCGCTCGCCCAGGTGGCAAGTTTTAAAACCGAAAGCAACCTACCGCTGGACGTATTTGTACGCGGCGGCAATTCTCGTCTTCCTCGCGATGTGCGAATTGTGAGCGCGGAAGAGGCGCCCGCCGGGTTCAGCGCGCGCTATTCGGCAAAAAGTCGTCTGTATCGTTACGTCGTCGCTAAAAAGCAAAAGGCCATTGGCCGCCAATATGCATGGTATTATTGGAATCCCTTGGATGTTCGCAAAATGAACGACGCATGCGCCGCCATTCTCGGCGTCCGGGATTTTCAAAGCTTCTGCCAGGCCAAAGCGGATGTCGATCATTATTTGTGCGACGTAAGATATGCCTTTTGGCGCGAAACCAAGGACGATCTTGTCTTCGAAATCCGCGCCAACCGCTTTTTGCACAATATGGTGAGGATTCTGGTCGGCACAATGGTCGAGATCGGCGACAACACGCTGCGTTCATCGTCCATGCCGCGCATTCTCGCCGCAAAGGATCGCAGCGCCGCCGGCGCCACGGCCCCGGCGCATGGACTGTTCCTGCTCGATGTTGAATACTGATGACCACGGCGCGTTAATTTTGAGAGGGATGAACATGAAGTTTTTTATCGATTCCGCAAATGTTGACGAGATAAAACAGGCTGTCGCGCTTGGCGTTTGCGACGGCGTCACCACCAATCCAACCCTGCTGGCAAAGGAAAAGGGGTCGGCCCCGGATATTTTTAAATCGATCTGTAAAATCGTCGACGGCCCCGTGAATGCGGAAACCATCAGCCTGGACACCACCGGCATCATCCAGGAAGGTCGCAGCCTGGCCGCCATTCACCCCAATATTGTCGTCAAAATCCCGTGCACAAAAGAGGGCCTGCTGGCCGTGAAACAACTGGAGAGCCAGGGCATAAAGACGAATGTGACGCTGATATTCAGCCCGATGCAGGCGCTGTTGGCCGCCAAAGCCGGCGCAACCTTTGTCTGCCCATTTGTCGGCCGCGTTGATGACGCCGGACAGGACGGCATGGAGCTGATCGAGCAAATTTTGATCATTTTTGAAAATTTCGGCATCAACAGCGAAGTTATTGTCGCCAGCATCCTGGGCGTGCAGCACGTTTTGAGGTCGGCGCTTATTGGCGCGCACATCGCCACCATTCCTTACCCTGTCGTCGAAAAGCTGGTGCGCCATCCGCTTACGGATGCCGGCGTCGCAAACTTTTTAAAAGATTGGAAAAAAGTAAAGGAGCGTTCATAACGTGGGAGCAATGCCATGAAAGTTACCGGCAAACTGCTTTTGGGCTTTTTCATCGGCCTGACAACGTCAGTTTTTCTTTTTTTCCTTTTGCTCGGGCGAACGAGCGACGCACGCGCCGCGCTGCTTCTAGCCCCCAACGTTCTGGCGGCGTCGGGCGAGGATATCGCGGCCTCCAGACACAACGCTATAACGCGAGCGGTGGCCAAGGCCAGTCCCGCCGTGGTCAGCATCAACGTCACCGAGGTGCAGGAGTTTTATCGCGTCAACCCTTGGGCGAACGATCCCTTTTGGAGTCATTTTTTTCCGCGATACGATAAAATCCAGCGTGAAGTAAAAGCGCTTGGCTCCGGCTTTCTCTTTTCGCCGAAAGGATATATTTTAACCAACCAGCACGTCATCGACAGCGCCGACAAGATCATGGTCACCCTCCCCGGCGGCGACCAATACGAGGCTCAGGTTGTCGGCCAGGATTATAAAACCGATATCGCCGTCCTGAAAATAGAGGGCAAGAATTTTCCCAGCATCGAATTCGGCGATTCCGATGATGTGATCATTGGCGAATGGGCCATCGCCCTCGGCAATCCCTTTGGCTTGTTCGACATCTCGGCGGAGCCCACGGTGACCGTCGGCGTCATCAGCGCCGTGGATCAGGATTTCGGACAACGCGACAATGAGCGGGTTTATGAAGATATGATTCAAACCGACGCCGCCATCAACTCCGGCAACAGCGGCGGCCCGCTGGTGAACAGCAATGGCCGTGTGATCGGCATCAACTCTTTTATTTATTCCGGAAGCTCAAATATAGGCGCCAGCATTGGGCTTGGCTTTGCCATTCCCATCAATCGCGTCAAGAGCGTTGCCGATGACATCCTCAAGCACGGCGCCGTTCAACGCAACATCTGGCAGAGCCTACAAGTCAACGACGTGACGCCGTATATCGCCTATTACCTGGATATGCCGCGGGCGACCTGCGTCATTGTATCGGACGTCGACCGCAACAGCCCCTGGGATAAAGCCGGGCTGGAGCCTGAGGACGTTATGTTGGAAATCGACGGAACAACCATCCAAAGCACCAAGGATGTCGAAAAGATAAAGAAAAAATTGCGGCTGAAAAAGGGCGACGCGTTGCGCCTGAAAGTGTATCGCAATCATCGCATCTATTCGGCCGAAGTGAAAGTATAGGATCGATTTCATGATTGAATGATATACACGACCGCAAATGGGCGCCATCTGGAGCGATGAGAATAAATATCGTACATGGCTGAAGGTCGAACTTGCCGCATGTGAAGCGCACGCCGAGCTGGGGCGCATCCCCCGTAATGCCTTGGCGGTTATTCAGGAAAAGGCCGACTTTGACGCGGGCCGCATTTTAGAGATCGAAGCCACGGTCAAACATGATGTGATTGCATTTCTGACCAATGTCGCCGAATATGTCGGCCCCGAGTCGCGCTTTATTCATCTGGGCATGACCTCCTCGGATTTGCTGGATACGGCGCTTGCCTGCCAGATGAAGGAAGCGTCCGCCATTATCACCGAAGACCTGCAGGCGCTGGTCGCCGTGTTGCGCAAGCAGGCGCTGGTTTACAAGAATACGGTATGCATCGGCCGCAGCCACGGCATTCATGCCGAGCCGACGACGTTTGGCTTGAAAATGGCGCTGTGGTACGATGAAATGCAGCGAAATTTGCTCCGCTTTGAACGCGCCGCCTCATCCGTGGCGCGTGGGATGGTTTCGGGCGCTGTCGGCACTTTTGCTTTTGTCGACCCGAAAGTGCAGGATATCGTCTGCGAAAAGCTGGGCCTCGCTTCGACGCCCATTTCCACCCAGGTGATTCAACGCGATGTTCACGCCGATTTTATGAACGCCCTGGCGCTTATCGGGGCCACGATCGAGAAAATTGCCGTGGAGATTCGCCATCTGCAGCGCACCGAGGTGATGGAAGCGGAAGAGCCTTTTACAAAAGGTCAAAAGGGTTCCTCGGCCATGCCGCACAAGCGCAATCCCATTGCCAGCGAAAATTTGACCGGCGTGGCTCGTTTGCTGCGGGCGAACGCCATGGCGGCGTTGGATAACGTGGCCCTGTGGCACGAGCGCGATATCAGTCACTCTTCCGTGGAACGCGTCATCCTGCCCGACAGCACTATTTTGGTTGACTATGCCCTGGCGCGGCTGACGCGGGTTCTGAAAGACCTGGTCGTCTACCCGGAAAACATGCGTAAAAACTTGTGGCTGACGCGGGGACTGATTTTTTCGCAAGCCGTTTTGCTGGCGCTGACCGAGAACGGCATGACGCGTGAGCGAGCCTATCGCCTCGTCCAGGACAGCGCCATGCAATGTTGGCAAAACGGCGAGGATTTTCGAGACATTATTAAAAAAGACGCCCAGGTTAACAAGGTGCTGAGCAAACAACAAATAGACGACTGCTTTGATGAAAATCGGGCGGTGCGAAACGTTGATCATATTTTTCATAAATTGGGTTTGGGTTAGAATCATCTTTCCTCATGTTGAAAATATTTGAAAGGAGAGAACGTGAAAAAGAAAATATTTGAAGACGGCAATCGTATTTTGTTCCAGACGGACAAGGAAGAAGAACTGTTGGTAAAGTTCACGGACGACATCGTCGACGCCAAAGGCAAAGTAAAAGGAAACGCCAAAGGCAAAGGCGTTGTCAACGCTCGTATCGCAGCGCACATATATAAAGTTCTTGCCAGCTACCATTTGCCGGTGCGATTCAGAAGCCAAAAGTCGGACAGAGAGCTGATCGTTAAAAATGCCGATTTGTTTCCTTTTTACGCCAGGGTGACGAATGTTGAAAAAGAAGGCGAGCCGTCGACGCCGCACATCGACTTTATACTGATCGAAGAAGACGGCGAAAAAACGGTTGATCTCAAACAGTTGACTTCTGCCGGCGTCGTCTCCAAGGAGCAGTTCAATGAAATTCGGCATTATGTTCTCAAAATGAATGTTATATTGAAGGACTTTTACAAACGACGCGGCCTGGAGTTGCTCGCTTTTACAGCTCAATTCGGTATACTGCCCAATGATAAAATCGGACTGTGCAGCGAATTGACATTGGACACATGCGATATAAAGGAAGCCGGCTCCCGAACAAAGTTTACAACATCTTATATCATTTCTCATATCGACGACGCCGCCGAATTGTACGAGCGAGCGTTAAACGCCATATTGTATTAACCGGGAAGATAAACCATGAACAGGGAAGGCCTCTCAACCGTACTGGTCCTGGCTGTTTTTGCCGTTTTAATGGCGTGGCTGGGGCTGCGTTTCAATTTCAAGTCGTTGTTGATCATCAGCGGCCTCGGCTTTGTGCTGTCTCTGTTTTCCATCTACTTTTTCAGAGATCCGTTGCGCACGCCGCAGGCAGACCCTCTTGTCGTCGTTTCACCTTGTGACGGCAAGGTTATTGAGGTTGAAAGAACAATGGAGCAGGAGTTCATTCAGGGCGAGGCGATGAAAATTTCCATTTTCATGTCCGTTTTTAACGTCCATGTTAATTATGTCCCTTATGCCGGGACGGTCGAATTTATGCGCTACCATCGCGGAAAATATTATCGCGCCGATCTCCCCGAGGCGTCCACGCATAACGTCAATATTTTGACCGGCCTGGAAACCGAGCATGGCAAGATAGCTTTTAAACAAGCCACCGGCATGGTGGCCCGCCGTTTGGTCAATCATTTACGCCTGGGCGACACGGTAAAAACCGGGCAAAAGTTCGGCATTATCAAGTTCGGATCACGAATGGAAGTTTATCTTCCACTGAATGTTAATGTTAAGGTTAAAATAGGAGATCACGTCCGTGCAGGCGAGAGCATCATCGCGACATTTGAGAAACATTCCCAATAGGCAATTTATTACAGTGCCTAATTTATTCACGACGATTAACCTTTTTTGTGGTTTCCTTGCTATAGCCATGATCATCTCCGGGAAATACGTCAATGCCGCCTGGGTCATCTTTATGGCCGGCGTGTTCGACGCATTTGACGGAAGAATTGCCAGGGCCTCCGGCACAACATCGGATTTCGGCGTGCAGATGGACTCGCTGGCCGACGTCGTTTCATCCGGCGTCGCTCCGTCCATCCTGGTCTACGAGTTTTACCTGAAAAACCTGGGCGGCCACCCGGCGTTGGGGCTGATGGTCAGTTTCTTGCCCCTTCTGTTCGCTACTTTTCGGCTCGCCCGCTTTAACGTCATGACCATGAACGAAGGACACAAACCCTATTACCTGGGGTTGCCGGCGCCATCCGCCGCGACAACGCTGGCAAGCATCGTCATTCTTTACGGCCACACAAACTGGGCGCCGCTGCTTCGCTTGATCCTGATCATGACGCCTTTGGCTTCTCTGGCCATGGCCAGCCAGTTGCATTATGAAGGTTTTCCACGCTTCACCATTAAAAGCGGGGCCGGAAACCGCATCAAGTTGATCATCTTTTTTATCGCTTTGCTCAACATGTTTGTTTTTCCGGAGTTTACGCTTTTTGCCTTCATGATGATCTACTTTGCCTCCGGCCCGACAAAGTTTGTCGTCCAGCTTTTTTCGGGCGCCGGCGGGTCTGTCGATGCAGCTGTGCTTGATGAAAACATCGTCATTGAACCCCCAGCAGAAGAGCCTGCTTGAATCTTCCCCCGGCCTCTGTGCAATGATGGAAACATAATACTTGCAATTCTGTAAAATCTGCAATATATTTACAAGTTATATTTTTAATGATTTTGAAAAGGAGGTTTGATTATGTTTCCCGCAATGGGCATGCCCGAAATGCTCGTCATTATGGTCGTGATTTTGCTTCTGTTCGGAGCAAAACGACTGCCGGAACTTGCCCGTGGCCTTGGCAAAAGCATTCGCGAATTCAAAAAGGCTGCCGAGGACGTCAAACGCGAAATCGACATATCAGACGATTAATTCATAAATTTATATAATGTGATTAAACGGAGGAACAGGAAATGTTTGGTGGATTAGGCCCCCCGTAAATTATTATCATCTTTCTCGTCATCCTTCTTCTCTTTGGCGGCAAGAAATTGCCGGAACTCGCCAAAGGGTTGGGCAAGGGTATAAAAGAGTTTAAAAAAGCGCAAACAGAAGAAGAACCCGAAGAAAAGAAATCAAGCTCTTCGGAGAAATAAAACCAGGCAGAACCGCAACGCCGGACGCTGAGACCAGGCGTCGTCGCCTCCCACCAGGCACGCGGTCTGAGGATATGCTAATGG
>JAJRST010000375.1 GCA_024278645.1 bacterium
CGGCGAGTTCCGGCGTCTATTTCGTGCATTTAAAAGCCGGGGGTTTTACAACGACCGGCAAAATCGTCCTGGTCAAGTGATGCTGTGGAAAGATGGAGCCCACCTTCAAGGTGGGCTTTCTTTTACACATTATTTTGTCATTTATCCTCGGGAGCGAGCGCCGCGAAAGCTTGCCAGGGGCCCTGCTTTTGCCGCTTTTTTGCACCGGATATGTGATCCTTGATAGACGAAAAAGGGGGCGGCGTTACAAAGCCGGGGACATGTCACGACCTTTATGATCGATAATATTTTTTATCTCTTTTTTATGTATCTCGTACATTAGAATTTTTGAATCGGCGGGCCCCATGTTTTCAAAAATGATATGCCGGGCATCTCTGCTGAAAACAAAATTCTGATTGAAATACTTTAAATCCTCTGTCGCCATAACAATATTGCCCGAATTAACTTCCTTTAAATAGATATCGCTGAACAACCGGCCACGCATATTCGAAATAAAGGCGACATACGTGCCGTTGGGAGAAAATTCCGGGCTTGTATCGTAAGAGTTGCTGTCATAGAATAAGTGTAAATTCCGCCCTGTTGCATCAACTATATAAAGATCATAGTCGGAATCGCTTAACCCTCCCCGGGATGAGCTGAAAACAATCTTTTTGTTGTCGGGAGAAATAGCGGGATATCGATCATCGCCAAACCGGTTCGTCAGCAGGCGCTGATCGCCGCCATCATTGTTCATGATCGCGATTGACCTCGAGCCGTCCGAATCGCAGACGTATACTATTTTCTCGCCGTCGGCCGAGTAACAGGCATCTGCATTATTACACGGATTATCGCTTAAATTTTGTTTTCGGCCATCCGTTAGATTTATTTTAACAAGCTGCAGGTTCGAATCGATTCGTTCGGTATACAAAATGGACCGGCCATCGGGAGCAATAATAAAGTCTGTCGCCTCGTAATTGATTCTCGTTATTCTTGTTACTTTTTTTGTCTGCAAACACAGTTCAACCAGGCTTTTTTCATGAAAAGATAAAAAGTAGATAGAATTGTTGTTATGATTTATTTTTGGCGACGAGTTGCTTCGAATTTCCAAGTGATCCATCCGAGCCGTCAGATTTTCAGATTTTTTAGCGTCGAAATCATATAAAAAAATGTCATACTTTTTACCGGGCCGGCTGCTTTCGGAAATATAGACCATTCTGTTCTCATTCGCCTTTTGAGCTTTTCCTCCATGACATGAAAACAAAAATAGAAAAAGAAATCCGGGAAAAACGATTTTTAAAGAGACCTTGAGCGTCATAAGCTGTAACCCAGAAAAAGCACGAACATGGCAATTGGCCTCTCATCTCCATCAACATTCATAACCCTTTTGGGGATGCTGGTAAAGAAGGACTCGTTTAATCTTCTGCTTCCTTCATAACGCGGAATACTCAAATTGAGATATCGGATCCCAACATTATATTTATTCTTTATTTCAACGCCAAAGCCAACTTCAAATCCAAAATCGAGCGCCGTCCTGAAGGTTGTTTCTTCGACAACCTCCCCGTCAATCATCACCTTGCGATAAGGCTGCCGGGTGATGTTGAGCCCGCCCTGCAACAGAGCATAAATGCGGACATCCGGTAAAAGAGTATAGTCATAGGAAAAACCCGTCAGAATGGGAATGTTCATCAATTTTCCGTTTTCAAAAGAGACATTCACCGAATCCCCCAACTCGTTATGAAAAAAGGATGAAATTTGTGAGTGATCAACACTGTTGGACAGGAATCTGGCGCTTATGATCCAATGCAGATTTTTTGCAAGCGCCTGTTGACTTGCTTCCGCGCCGACGCCATAGCCGTTATTTGCCAGCCCGGCATTCTTGCCATAATCAAAGCCGAATCTATTTGTTATGCGGGGATTGTCGCCGATCTTTTCTTCAAAATGGCCGTTGGGAAAGGTAAAGTTGGCAAACAAGGTCAGCTTTAAAGGCGCTTGTTGAGCAAAGAGAGAAAAACTGCATAATATTTGAATAATGATAAAATGAAAAACAAAGCAAAGTTTCATGAAAATTCTCCGGGTGGTGAATTTTTCGTTGTTTCATTTCCGGTAATTTTTGCTAATCCACTCTCAATAACCTGCGATGACGAGGACGCCATCGCAGGCATTGAAACAACTCTTGCAAGCTGGATTTTATTTGATTAGAATCATCTTTTTGGTTATCTGTATCTCATCCGTCATTAACTGGTAGTAGTAGACGCCTGTCGGCGCGGCATGTCCGAAACTGTTGACGCCACTCCAGGTAACGGAATGATTGCCGGCAACCTGCCTTTTATGATCGATCAGGGTGGCGACTTTTTGTCCCAGGGCGTTATAAACGGCGAGAGAAACATTGGCCGCTTTAGGCAGTGTATAGGAAATCCGAGTCGTCGGATTAAAAGGATTCGGATAATTTTGTTCCAACACATAATTGGTCGCCAGCCTGTTCTCCACCTCGATGCCGGTCATATACGCTTCCCATTCAACCTTTTTGTCGGGAAACCAGTTCAAGTCGCCAACCGGGAATTCGCCTTCAGCAGCCGTGTAAGCGGCATGAGTCGGGGCGTAATCAAAATTGTATGGATCATTTCCCGGGCCAAAAGATTCAGGATTGTCCTGCAGGGAGCCGACGCCGTTTCTGTCTGCTCTGAAATCCGGGTTGTCGACATTGCTGAAATTTGTATTGTATCGATGCTGAACGTATGCCAACAATTTATCCGGCGCCGGCGCATCTGCAAATTCGATCAATTCTTCAATGTTGTTTTCTTCAACAAAATTGGGGTTGGAACCGCTAAAGAATGCATCCATGGCATAAGGGCTGAGAAAGACAGGGGGCATGACCGTATCTATGCCGGCCCAAAATGTTTTAAATCCCGGCGACCAGCCGTAGACATTATTCTTGATCACCCAACTCCTGGAAGATTCGGGATAGTCCTCGGTGCCAATGGAATCAATCGGAATGATCGACATTATGTCATCGGGAGAAACGCCGGCAGGATGCCTCATGGCTTCCACAGCCAAATCCTGGAATATGTTGTTTGTTATTCTGACGTTAATGCCGCCTTCAAACTCAAACGGGCCGGATACATGTTCTCCCTCTGTAAAAGTCGTGCCGTAGGCATTAAGATAAAATGTGTTATGATCCAGAATAATGTTTTTCCCCAGGGCGCCGGCAAA
>JAJRST010000376.1 GCA_024278645.1 bacterium
CAGCAGGATTTTGGCAGGGAGATCATTCCCGCGGCCATCAAGGAGTTCAAAGTCAAAGCCTACCTGTTCGACGGCTATTGGGAGGATATCGGAACGATCAAGTCTTTTTTCGACGCCAACATGGGGCTGGTGAAATACCCCCGCCCGTCGTTCAGTTTTTTCCATCCGACAGCCCCCATTTACACACGACAGCGATTTTTACCTCCCTGCAAGTTTGTCAACTCGGACATTGTCGAATCCATGATCGCCGAAGGCTGCATCATTAACAAGGCTAAAATTCAAAAATCCGTGCTCGGCATTCGCACATTTATCGACGAGGGCTGCGAGATCGAGGAGTCGCTCATCATGGGCCGCGACTATTACCAATCCTTTGAGGAGCGCGAAGCCGATTTGGAAAAAGGGGAAATTCCAATGGGCATCGGCCGATACTCGATCATCAAAAAAGCGATTGTCGATAAAAATGCACGAATTGGCCGCCACGTTAAAATCACCAATTCAAAGGGCTTGCCCGAGGACAAGTCGCACGAGGAGGAGGGCTGGTACATTCGCGACGGCATCGTCATCGTCATGAAAAATGCTATCATACCGGATGGAACGGTAATTTAAAGCGGACTATTTTCATCTGAATAGTTTGTTGTAACTTGTGTATCAATCGAACACTATTTTAATAACAGAAAGGGTCGTTCTATGAACAGACGCGTCATAAATATTGGCGGAGAAAACATCGAAGTGCCGGCGCCCGATAAAAAGATGATCATCTACATCGTTATCGGAGTCGTCGTCGCTTTGATTCTGTTTTCTTCATTTTACACGGTCGGCGTCGATGAAGTCGGCATCATCCAGAGGTTTGGCAAGTATGCCAAAACCACGCAACCAGGTTTGCATTTAAAGCTTCCCTGGGGCATAGAAACCGTAAAAAAGGTCAAAGTGCAGCGCGTGTTTAAGGAAGAGTTCGGCTTTCGCACGCTGCGCGCCGGCGTGCGCACCGAATACTCGAACGCCGATTTTTCGGTCGAGTCGCTCATGCTCACCGGCGATTTGAACGCCGCTCTTGTCGAGTGGATCGTGCAATATCGCATCAAGGATCCGGTGGCTTATCTCTTTAATGTCAAAAATGTCGAAGCAACGATCCGCTATGTTTCCGAAGCGGTGATGCGCCAGGTGGTCGGCGACAACAGCGTCGACGAAGTCATTCTCATGCGACGCCAGGATATCGCCGCCGAAGTGACGGAGATCATGCAGCAGCTTTTAGACGAGTACGCCACGGGCATCGACATTGTCACCGTCAATCTTCAGGACGTCAACCCGCCCAAGCCGGTGCAGCCGGCGTTTAACGAGGTGAACGAAGCCCGACAGGAGAGAGAACGCATCGTCAACGAAGCGCTGCAGGCGTACAACAGCGCCATTCCCAAGGCCAAGGGCCAGGCGGAGCAGCGCATCCTCGAGGCGCAAGGGTACGCCACCAATCGCATCAACAGGGCCCAGGGCGACGCCGAGAAATTCATCACTGTCTGGCGGGAATACACCAAGGCCAAGGACGTCACCGAACGACGTCTTTTCCTCGAAATGATGCAGGACGTTTTCCCGAAACTGAATCAAAAGGTTATCATTGATGAAAGCCTGAAATCATTCCTGCCGCTTTTACAACTGAACGGAAAGGGGGCGTCCAAATGAAAAAGAATAAAAACATACTCCTCGGCATTGTCATCTTTATCGCTTTGCTGCTTTTGGCGGACGCCGTTTACACGGTTGATGAAACGCAGCAGTGCATCATCACCCAGTTTGGCGAGCCTGTCGGAGATCCGGTAACCGAAGCCGGCTTGCACATCAAGTTGCCCATCATTCAAAAAGTCACTTTTTTCGAAAAACGAATCATGGAATGGGACGGCGATCGCAATGAAATTCCGACAAAAGATAACAAATACATCCTTGTGGACACCTTTGCCCGCTGGCGCATTGCCGATCCGCTCAAGTTTTTCCAATCCGTCAACAATGTACGCGCCGCTCTCGGGCGTTTGGATGATATCATCGACGGCGTGACGCGCGATTATATCAGTGAAAACATGCTCATAGAAATCGTACGCAATTCGAATCGCACAATGACCATAGCCGCAGAGGAAGAAAACGCCTTTGTCGAACAGGTCGATTCCCTGTATATCGAACAAGGGCGGCTGAAAATCACGGCGCAGATTCTGGAAAAAGTGCAGCAGACCGTGCCGCAGTATGGCATCGAGGTGCTGGACATTCGCATCAAGCAGGTCAACTATAACAACGAAGTGCGTAAAAAGGTGTTCGACCGCATGATTTCCGAACGCAAGCGCATCGCCCAGCTCTATCGTTCCGAAGGCATGGGACGAAAAGCCCAGATCGAGGGCGAAATGAAAAAGAGTTGCAACGCATCGACTCGGAAGCCTATAAACAGGCGCAGGAGATCAAGGGCAAGGCCGACGCCAAGGCGACGCAAATTTACGCCAACGCCTATTCCCGAGATCCGCAGTTCTATTCCTTGCTGCAAACACTGGACAGCTATCGCTCAACAATCGACTCGACGAGCATGCTGATCCTGAGTACGGATTCGGAGTATCTGAAATATCTGAAAAAAGTTAAATAAAGGTTAAAAAAAGCTCGCTTTTTAAGCGAGCTTTTTTTTATTCTGTAACCATACCACACACGCGGATAAAACGAGACAGCAATGATCAAGAAAGCCATAATCACGGCGGCGGGCAAGGGCACACGGCAGTACCCGGCGACAAACGCCGTACAAAAGGAAATGTTCCCGCTCATCGACCGCGACGGCATTGCCAAACCGACGATTCAAATCATTGTCGAAGAAGCATTGAACGCCGGCATCGAAAAAATCGGCGTCATCGTGCAACCGGGCGAGGAAAAACAGTTTGTCGCTCATTTCCAGGGGTTGTCGAAAAATGACAGGGAGTCTTTTCGCGGCAAGCCGTGGGGATTACAGCAGTCCGAGCGGCTTGAGCGGATGCGCGACGCCATCGTCTACATTCATCAGACGGAGCAGATGGGCTTTGGCCACGCCGTGTGGTGCGCGCGGCAATTTGCCGGCGGCGAGCCTGTGCTGCTGATGCTCGGCGATCATGTCTATTTATCTCATACCGCGACCTCCTGCGCCCGACAATTGCTCGACGCCTACCAGAGCTGTCAAAAATCCGTTTTCTCCGTACAACAGACGCCGGCGGTGCAGCTCGGTCTTTTCGGAACCGTGGCCGGAGAGCCGGTCGATGACGTTGAAAAGCTTTATGAACTGCGCCGCATCGTCGAAAAACCGAACGCTGATTTCGCTCATCGGCATTTGCGCACGCCGGGGCTGGCGCCCGATATGTTTTTCACTATTTTTGGCATGTACCTGCTTACCCCCGCGGTTTTCGATATTCTCGATGAAAACATTAAAAACAATAAACGCGAACAAGGTGAAATTCAGCTCACTAGCGCCCTCGCCGAACTTTTGCAGCGCCAAGGCGCTTTTGGGCTGGAAATGGACGGTTCACGCCTGGACATGGGCACGCCCCTCGGCTATATTCAAACCCAGATCGCCCTGGCCGCGCATGGCCCCTACGCCCCGGAACTGGCCGCTTTTATTAACGTTTAATCGCCTATGAACAAAGAAAAAATAATCAAATACCTGGATGGCCTTCGGCTGAAATACTCGATCATCGCATCGGCGAAAAAGGTCGATGAGAATCAAAAAGTATTGGACGACATCAATGTCTTTCCGGTGCCGGACGGCGACACGGGCACGAATATGGCGGAGACCATGGAGGTCATCGCCAAAGGGGCGGAAAGTGCGAAACACGATTCTTTTGACTAGATGAGCAACGTCATCGCCGACTCGGCGCTCGAGGGCGCGCGCGGCAATTCCGGCGTCATTCTGGCGCAGTTTTTTCAGGGATTGGCGGAAAAGGCGGCCGGCAAAAAACGCGTGGCCACGCATGAATTCGCCCAGGTGGTTGACAATGCCGTGCAAAACGCCCACGCCGCCGTGTCCGATCCCCGGGAAGGAACAATCCTGACCGTCATGCGCGATTGGGCCAATCACATCAAGGAAAACGCCTATCTCGAAACCAATTTTATAGAATTGTTCAAAAGCTCTCTGGCGCGCGCACGGCAATCCCTGGCGGATACGCCGAAAAAGCTGGCGCAGCTACGCAAAGCCGGCGTCGTCGACGCCGGCGCCCTGGGGTTTGTGAATATTTTGGAGGGGATGCTCGAATTTCTGGAAACCGGCAAGATGTCCGCCATGTCGGCGGGAGCGCATGTGGTCGACAAAATTCGTCACCACACGCACAAGGCCGAAGAGGCGGCAAAGTTTCAATACTGCACGCAATGCCTCATCCGGGGAGACGGCATTGACCGCGATAAACTGCGACGGCGTCTCGATCCCTTCGGAGATTCGTTGATCGTCATCGGCTCTCATAAAAAAGCGCGGATTCACATCCACTCCAACAGGCCGGATGAGGTCTTTAAAGTCGCCGCCGCTTTCGGCGCCGTGCTGCAGCAAAAAACCGAGGATATGCGCGCCCAGTTCCTGGAAAAACGGCGCCAAACCATCCGGGGTGAAGTGGCGCTGGTCACCGATTCGACGTGCGACCTTCCCGATGACATTCTGCAGGAAAACAATGTACATGTCGTCCCTGTGAACGTGCGCATAGACGGCAAGGATTTTATCGACAAGGTGAATATTCAACCGGAAGAGTTTTACCAAATATTTGCGGCGTCGCGAGGCGAGGTCAGCACATCGCAGCCGTCGCTGGCCGCTTTTAAGCGCGTGTACGAGCAAGCGTTGCGGCATTACGAATCGGTTATCTCTATTCACCTTTCACAACAAATCAGCGGCACTATAAACGGCGCCCGGCTTGCCCTGCAATCCATGAAAGAACAAAAGCCGTATGCCATCATCGACACGCATGCCACATCCGTCGGCCTCGGTTTGATTGTGCGGGAGGCGATTCGACTGGTCAAGGAAGGCGCGAGTCATGCGGACATTGTCGACGCCCTGACGCTCGCCGTTAAAAATCTTCGACTTTACGCCAGTTTGCCGGCGTTTAAACATGCCATCAAAAGCGGACGAATTCCAAAAACAAAAGGCGCCCTGGCGCTGGCGCTCAACATTCGTCCCGTCATCTCCTTTGATAAAGATGGAAAAGTGACGGACGTCGCCAAAGTGTGGGGCGCTAAAAACGTTCCGGCCAGGGTTTACGACATGGCTGTGCGCCATGCGCAACAATTCGAACATCCGCGCTTTGGCATCGCCCACGCGCAAAACCCGGGGTTGGCGGCGGAAACGGCCTCAAAGCTTCGTCGGCAATTCAACACCGACGACGTTTATGTCATCCCCGCGTCACCCGCACTCGGCGCGCAACTCGGCCTGGGGTCGTTCGCCATAGCCGTGCTCGGCGACTCGCCGAAACAACAAGGCGATTGATAAAGCACGTCTCTTTCCCTCCCCGACTCGTTCATCCTCCCGCCAATAATCATCCTGACAATAATCATCCTGACAGTAATCATCCTGACAATAATCATCCTGACAGTAATCATCCTGACAGTAATCATCCTGACAGTAATCATCCTGACATTTCCTGTTTCCTTTCCCCATAAATTTCCCTATATTTTTAAAATTGCAAAATCTCGCACCAGCGGACGGCCGACCCGCCAATGTCGGCATAAGCATTTCATTTTGTGGAGGGATAGAGCTATGTTGAGTCTTCTTGTTATTGTCGCCGTATCTTATGTCATCGGTTCGTTTCCGACGAGCATCATTGTGGGGAGAATTTTGAAAGGGATTGACATTCGCGAGCACGGCAGCGGCAACGCCGGCGGCAC
Source organism: bacterium (assembly GCA_024278645.1). Classification (GTDB taxonomy): domain Bacteria; phylum Zhuqueibacterota; class Zhuqueibacteria; order Residuimicrobiales; family Krinioviventaceae; genus JAJRST01. Next base: position 5,845 of record JAJRST010000376.1, read on the forward strand.
CAACGTCTTTCGCGTTCTTGGTCCGGGCCCGGGGATTTTCGTCATGCTTTTTGACGCCTTTAAAGGCTTTGCCGCCACCTATTGGGTGTCGCAAATCAGGGTCGATGCGCTTTCCCTGGATGCCGGACTGGTGATGATTTTCGCCGGCGTCGGCGCCATCGTCGGTCATATCTGGACCGTGTTCGCCGGATTTCGCGGCGGCAAGGGCGTGGGCACGGCAGCGGGTATGTTGGCGGCGCTTTTTCCCAAAGCCCTGCTCGTCTGTCTGGTGGTGTTTTTTGTTGTGCTGGGGCTGTCGAGAATTGTCTCCCTCAGCTCCATGTCCGCCGCCGTGGCTTTGCCCATCACGCTCTCGATTTTTAAATTTGCGCTCGCCATGCCGGTGCAAAATTCGCTCTACATTTTTAGCTTTATCGCCGCAGCGCTGATCATTTTCACGCATCGATCCAACATCAAGCGGCTGATCAACGGTACGGAAAATCGGTTCGGTAAAAAGAAAAAGTGAATGCCTTTAAAAACGATCTGCCAACGGCGACGCCAACGATCATGAAACGGCACACAAAAGGCGGCGACCTATGACCGATAACCTGACGCTCATTTTCCTCGGCACCGGCGCCGCCGCGCCCACGCTGTCACGAGGACTGCCGTCGCTTGCTATACAAAGGGAAAACCGCATCGTTTTGTGCGACTGCGGCGAGGGCACGCAGGTGCAGATACAACGCGCCGGATTGTCGCCGTCAAAAATTCAACACATTCTCATTTCGCATTTACACGGCGATCATCTCCTCGGCCTGCCCGGCTTTATCAACACGCAGCAGCTCATGAAACGAACAACGCCTCTCACGCTCTACGGTCCTCCCGGTCTGAAAAGGTTCATGGAATGCGTCGCCGAGACGTCGAAATACAAGCCGGATTTTCCGTTCCAAATCGTTGAACTGGAGCCGCACAACAGCAACGCCTTTACCGCGGCCGGTTTTACCGTGACGGCGCGCAACCTGGCGCACAGCGTCTCATCTCTTGGCTACCGC